>WUAJ01000007.1 GCA_009827215.1 Phycisphaeraceae bacterium | reverse complement strand
ATCTTCCCACTCCCCCTGAATCTGCAGGTACTTCTCCGAGTACCCCTCCTTCACGAACCCCACCTTCTCCAGCACCCTCCGCGACGCGGCATTGCTCGGCATGATGTTGGCGCACACGCGATGCAAACCCAAGCCCCCACTATCCACTGAAGCAAACGCGTGCGTCACGGCGAGTGACAGCGCTTCGCTCATCAGTCCTTGTCCTGCGAAGGCGCTGCCGATCCAGTATCCGAAGCGTCCGTTCTGGAATGGGCCGCGCTCGATGTTTCCCAGCGCGATGCGTCCAATGATCGCGCCGCTGTCTTTCATGCACACCAACCAGCGCTGGGACTCAGGGGTGTTGTGTGTTTCGAGCTCGCGATCGAATGCTTCGTTGCTGTAGAGGTCCAATCCCGAAGGCGGGATCGGTTCCCAGCGTTCGAGATGCTCGCGCGATGCTCTTCGCAGCGCGACAAACTCCTCACGATCCAAGATCGTGGGAAATCGCAGCAATACACGCTGACCGATCATGATGGGGATTGGGGGATTAAACTCTTGCACGCAAGAGTGTATCAGCTGTCTGATTCTGAGTCGTAGTCCAGATACGAGTCGTACTCGCTGCTCCCGGAATCACTGTTGAGCTGCTGGTACTCATGATGCGCCAAAGCCGCGGCTCCACCCAACAGCACCGCCGCGATCCCGGCGCGGACGAGGATGTAGCGGAATGTAGAAGTGCCCTCTTTGCGGATCAGCCCCGTACCCATAGCCGCGATCAGAAACAGCACCGCTTGCAACGAGCGGAGCTCAGAATGCACGCTCGATCCGATCGTGACGATCAGCACGATACCCACCAGCGTCGTGATCGCGCCGCGGCTCAGCGAGAGTGGTTTGCAGATCAATCCCACCACCGCTGCGGGACCAAGCACCGCGAGCACGCCTGGGAGGGTGGTTGAACCCGTCGCGCTGCCGTTGAAAAAGAGCGTGGGCATCATGCCGCCGAGCACGAGCATCCAGCATCCCGCGTCGATCCATCCTGGAATGTCTCTGGAGTTCTGCTCGTGGATCATCGCGAGCAGCGCGGGGGTGATCGCCGCGATCCCCATCCATCCGAAGTAGACCCAGTCGCTCGCAAAGACGATGTCGTTGCCTCGGTATCCCGACGCGAGGATGCAGAAGACTGCTCCATACGCGAGTGTCCGCGCGATGAACATCACGAGCGCGCCTGGTTTGAGTACGCCTTCGAGCAGTCCGACCAGTGCGATAAGGACCATGGCGTGGGGGAGTCGGTAGGTATTGTCGCTCGGCCAGATCTCAAACGAGGGGAACTGGGCGCTCACGGCTCCGATGAATCCCGTAGCAATCAAGATCGGCATCAACCATACCGGTCCCGGCTTGGCTGTGGATTTGGTAGATGCTTGCTCGTCGTGCTCCTCGCCCTCGCTCCACATCGCTTTGCGTGTGTGGATCGACCAGAAAATCAGGAGCGTAACGATCGCGAGACCTGCGGGGAACGCGCCCCCCCAGATCATGAGTTGTTGCTGGACTTGCGGATCCATGCAATCCCCTCTCTATCAAAGTACTTATTGCTTCACGGCTTCGATCGCGACAGTGATGTCAACAGTGTTCCCAAGCGGGCCATTGTCCGAGAGATCGTCAGCGAGGTACTTGGTGATGCCGTAGTCGGATCGTTTAATCGAGAAGCTCGCTTCAAATCCCATGACCGGCTTACCTCTAAAGGTTCCGGTGCGGACTTCGGTGAGGTCAGCGGTGATTTCTTTGGTTTCTCCATGGAACGAGAGATTGCCGCTCAATGCATAGACACCGTCTGAGACCTCCGAGATTGATGTGGATTCAAAGCTGATCTCAGGATACTGACGCGCGTTGAAGAACTCCGCGTTCTTGACATGATCATCGCGATCTTTGTTGTTGGTATCTACTGAGGATGCGGGGATGGTGAAGCTCATCGAGGAGTTGGCGACATCGCTCTTGTCGAACTCGATGCTTCCATTGAGTTTGTTGAATCGGCCGTAAAAGTTGCTCACTCCGCCGTGACGGATCTTGAAGAGGACCGTCGAGTGGACCGCGTCCACAGCGTAAGACTCGGTAGCGACCGATTCGACTGAAGTCTCTAAGATCGCGTTGCTTGCTTCGTTGGCGCTGGATGTAAATCCAGCAAGTCCAGCGCCGATGGCAGCGAGACCGATGGTCGATGCGATGAGTGTGTGTGCTTTTTTCATTGGAGTGCCTCCTCTTATGGTTGTCCGCGTGCTCGCGGCGTACGTGTGTTGAGGGTGATGTTCGATGAGCATAGGTGAATGGACACAGTTCTGAGAGTATTCCGAGTTTGGAACAAGTTTCTGGACACTCAAATCAGATCAAATCGTCCGAATGGTGGATTTCCCGCTTGGGTAGATAGCTCTGAGAACCTATGCTCGCCACATGATCACGAAACTCTCTATATCGATGCTGCTCCTGCTCAGCGGATGCGCCTCCACACAGTTGTCCTCCGATGAGCCTTCGGTTTCTCAGGCGCCTTCTACACCACCACCCGCTCAGATCATCCTCGACGGCGAGCTCGATGATTGGTATGGACAGACTGGGATCCGCGCTGACAACGACGAGGTGTTCATCTGTTTCGAGTCGTTTGATGATTCCCAAGCGATCCAAGCCGCGGACTTCACGACACGGATTCGCATTGACGCGGACGCCGACTCGACGACAGGCATGCGCCAGATGTACCACACCAAAGATCAAGCATCAGAGCAACCAATGATGCTGTCCCAAGGCGTCGACCTGACGATTGACATTTCTCCAGAGGGACGAGATTTCGGAACATTGCGAGGCGGATCCAATACGAGAATGCATACAGCAGATTCCACACAACGCATTAGCCATGCGGATGTAGGGTTCTACTTCCTTCCGACGCATAACTCTCCAAAGTACGAAGCTCGGCTCGATCGATCACGCTTGCCGATCCTTCAACATGATGGTCCAATCAACATTGTTGTAGAGCATCGAGCAATCGGTGGGGAAGTGCTCAGAACACAATCGTTCACAGACACACTCCCGAAGTACGCTCCAAACAAACCGATCAATACACCGATCTCGCATCCTCCCAAAGACGGCGTGCGCATCATGAGCGCCAATGTGCTGTACTCGTCACCACTCCGTGACCCAGAACCCTTCGCGAGAGTTATCAACGCGAACAAACCGGATGTGGTGCTGTATCAGGAATGGTTCAAGACCACCAAAGAAGATGTCCGCGCTTGGATAGATGAACATCATGGCAAGGATTGGTCACTCATCATGACCGATGATGGTAGCGGAGTCGCAATCGCAACAAAACTGGATGTCATCGAGACCATATCGAAATCAGTTGTAGAACACCGAGGGGATCGTCCAAGCCGAGTCATTGCTGCGGTCGTCGAAGCGCATGATGAGCAGCTCATACTGATATCGCTGCACCTCAAATGCTGCGGCGGAGCAGACTCAGAAGAAGATCACAAGCGCATCATGCAAGCCGGGCAGATCCACGATCTCGTCCTTGAGCTCCGTAATAAATACCCCGATGCTGGCGTCGTCATCGGAGGCGACTTCAATCTTGTTGGTTCCCGAATCCCGCTCGAAGTCATGTCGGAAGGCATCGGACGCGATGGGCAAAACCTTGTCCCAGTTCCGACGACCTGCTTAGGAACACAGTCGATGCTGACCTGGGTCGATCCGAAGAGTTCATTCACGCCTGGTAGATTGGATTGGATCCTCGTCGATGATCGAGCTTGGACTCCGGTCAACTCTTGGAGCTTAGATACAGAGCGATTGAGCGACGAGGTGCTGAAAGATGCTGGTCTAGAGCGCGAGGATTCACGAGCGACTGATCACTTGCCGATCTTTGTGGATCTTGTTCCCCTGAACAAATGAGTCATTTCGATGGTATCGGACTTGTTTGGGTGTATATTGGATTGATTCATAACATTGCACTGATCTGCATCAATCCAACCAAAGGTGGACCATGAAACTCCCAGTCATCGCACTCGCCACAATCACCGGCATCGCACACGCATCGCCGTACCTCACCTCGGTCAATGGACATGAGGGTATCGGATCTGCTCCGCTTGGAAGCTTTGGCCCGACTATCACCCTTGATCTTTCAGGGATCAATAGCTGGGATCTACAAGGTGATGACAGCAACGAACAACTAGCGGTTTATCAGCCGATGTTCAACTGGGTCATCGGGGTCAGTTGGGATGTCACCATCGTCACCAACGGCGGTTCGTGGTTGTCCGAAGCCGTGATCGGATTCGAGGACGAACTCTTCCTCACTCCAGGAATCGGGAATGACTTTGCAGGCACCTTGAGCTTCAGCTCCGGCGGGATGGTTGATCTTATTGGAGAGGGTTTGGATTTCTTCTACAGCCCAGACGGCTTCCTCGATATCGAGTTCTTTGAGTCGTTCGATGATGTCGCAGATGAGGTTGACGCGTACTTTGCCGCCGGATCAACAATCCAGGTGAAGTTCGCGTACCCAGCGCCTGGGAGCTTGGCGCTGCTCGGTTTCGCCGGGATCGGCGCGTCTCGCAGACGACGCTGAATTACTCTGCCATGTGGACATTGCCCTCGTCGCAGATCTCGACGACCCCCATCTCATGCAGCGCGTTTTTCGCGGCTTCCTGCTCCGCCTGCTTCTTCGACTGTCCCCAACTCGGCTGGTATGTCTCACCTCGGACTTCGACGCCGATCTTGAATGACTTCGCGTGATCTGGTCCGGACTCTTCGATGATGTGATACGAAGGAGACACGCCGTGCTGTCGCTGGACATGCTGCTGAAGCACGCTTTTAAAGTTGTGCTGATGTCCAGAGTTCACTGCGGATTCGATCATCGGATCGATGAGTGGTTCAAGGAAGCGCTGAACCGCTTCCATCCCGCCGTCGAGATACAGCGCCGCGATCACAGACTCGGTGACCGCTGCTGCGAGTGAAGACGGCAGCGTTGGTTGACTCTGCATGCCTTTCCCAACTCGGATGAGTTGATCGAGCCCCACATCAATCGCGAGCTCAGCGCACGCGGCGCGAGACACGGCGTGGGACTTGATTTTGGTCATCTCACCTTCGAGATAGGTTGGGTAGCGTCTGAAGATCCGCTCGCAGACGAACATCCCAAGGATCGCATCCCCAAGGAACTCGAGCCTCTCGTTGGACTTGAGTCGAGTTTCTGTGACCGATGCATGGATAAACGCTCGTTGAAGCAAATCGAGATCAGTGAACTGATGTTGAAGAATGGACTGCGCTTGATCGAGTTGATCCTGATTCAGCATGTGATCGCTCCGCATGTAGATCGGCTACGGCACATCCACACGGATAATCCGTACAAAAACCGATCGTATTTGCTCGCTGATGCGTTGCAACGATCACTCGCTCAGCGTCTCGAGTGTCTTTCAACACGCAGACGACGAACGAGCACCCGCAGTTTCGCAGCGAGCGGTTGTACTTTCATTAGTATGGGCGATTTGCAAGTCGAATTCCAGTCAAGACTTGAGAATCTGACGCTTGGAATCTGCATGGACTAGACCTGCATGGGATCGGGGTCTACAGTCGGAGCCCGAATCGTTCAGCATTGCGCTGGATGATGACGAGACGAATGGAGATTTGACCATGGCAATGCACTACCCAAGACGAGTCAGCAACATCAAACGCCGCCGTACGGTCGGTTTTCGCGCTCGCATGAAGACCAAGAGCGGCCGCAAGATTATCAATGGCCGCCGTCGCATCGGTCGCAAAGTGAACTGCAAGTAAGCAGAATCCACAATCCAAAAATAACTTGAAACTCGCTCTGCGAGTTTTTTTCTGTCCAGATACCATGATTCAGCTGACACGCTGATTGATCAAATCTCCCTTAATCGGTGGCTGATAATCTTGAAACTGTGCTGTTTTTTTTGTTCATCGATTGAGCAGTCCGAATCCGGATCACAGAATCAAGTCTCTGAGGCCAAATCCCTAAAAATCGAACAGAATCAATGGTTTGGTGTGAAGTTAGGTAAAGTGCATCCTGTAATCGGAAAACATTGCTGATCAACAAGTTACAAAATTCCGCAGAATTGCTCCTGGAATTCCCCCCAAGGGTATTGACACCCCCCCAGAATTGCTTATTCTAACTGTAGCTCGGCATAGATGAGTACCCAATGTGCCGGGTCGCACAACATCGTTCGATGTGTTCAGAGAGAAGAGAGAACCCAACGAACAACTTGAAGTGCCGTCCCTCGTGGGGCAATCTACGGGTTTGTGTCAAGTACGGGTGTGTTGCCTGTGCTTGCTAGTGTGTTTGATTCAAACGAAAGAGAGACTAGAAATGAAGATCGCAATCACTGCAATCGCTGCAATCGCTGGTGCTGCAACCGCATCGCCTTACTTCACTGAAGCTGCTGGCTTCTCACAGGTTGACGCTGCTCCTGCTGGCGCATTCGCAACCCTCACCATCGACATCTCCGGCACCAACAGCTGGGACCTCGAGTTCGATGCAGACAACGAAATGGTTTCACAGTTCGTCATGAGCGGTGGCCACATCACCGGTATCGGCTGGGACGTGAACCTCTCGTCCGTCGGCGCTTCATGGCTCTCCGAAGCTGTTATGCGCTTCAACAACGACCTGTTCCTCACCGTCGGTATCGGCGATGACTTCGCAGGCTCCAGCTCATACAGCTCAGGCGGCGTGTTCGACCTCGTCGGCACCGGCCTTGACTTCTTCCTCGCTGGTGACGGCCTCCTGAACATCGAGTTCTTCGAGTCCTTCGACGACGTCGCTGACGAAGTCGACAACATCTTCGGCCAAGGATCGACTCTGCAGATCCAGTACGAAGTTCCAGCACCATCGGCACTCGCAATGCTCGGCCTCGGTGGCCTCGTTGCTGGCCGTCGTCGCCGCTAATCCGGTGACTGGTACGATTTCGATCGTATCACTTGTTTCTCGAGCCTGACCCACGCGGTCGTATACCGCGGGTTCGACTAAACGAACACACGCAAGCCCTCGGCATCATGCCGGGGGCTTGTTCTTATCCATCTCTCAACACATCCATGCACCAAAAAGAAAGGACGCTCGAGGCGTCCTGTTGATTGAGTTCAGTTGTGAATGAATCAACTGTCCAATCCAACAGGCTGAGGACTCACAGCATGGGTCGGCTCAACGACTACGCCGAGCGGTGCTCGCTTCCCACCTTTCATCGGAGGGATGCCTTCCTGATCAATGTGACGCTGGATGGCCATGACCCCTTCGAGGAGCATCTCCGGACGAGGTGGACATCCGGGAACATAGACATCCACAGGGATGAACTGATCCACGCCTTGCACAGTCGCGTAGGAATCGAAGACTCCACCAGTTGATGCACACGCTCCCATAGAGATCACCCATTTGGGTTCGGTCATCTGCTCGTAGATTCGCTGGAGCACAGGCAGCATCTTGACACTGATGCGTCCCGCGACGATCAGCAGGTCCGCTTGACGAGGAGAGAACGCCATGCGTTCCATCCCGAAGCGTGCGATGTCGTAGCGTGAGGACGCGGTCGCCATCAGCTCGATCCCGCAGCACGCGGTCGCGAATGGCATCGGCCAAAGCGAGGATCGGCGTCCCCAGTTGACGATGTGACGGAGCTGTGTCGTCAGGAAGTTGTCAGTTGGAATCGCGGCTTCTAGACCCATCTTGATCGCCCTTTCATATGCAGAACCCCTCTGGAGTTGCATGAATCAAGTGTACGCAGAGATGATACCGGATATCCGAGATTACGCCGCAGATTCACCGGCGGAATCGTCAGAATCCATGTGCAACTCAGCTGCCGGCCAATCGGCGCTGTCGATCAGATCCATCGCACGATCATGCTCATCAAAACGGAACACACAAACAGGACCATCGATCCCCTCAGCGCCTGGAATCAAGTAGCAATAGCGGATATTGATCCGATTGTCGGCCATAAGGACTGAGAGGTCACGGATCATGCCTGGACGGTTCTCGACGCTGACTCCAATGACTGGAGCTTCGACGATGGGACCGATTCCCGCGTCAACAAGCGACTCACACATCTGGCGTAATGACTGCTCAGGTGTGCCGAGCAAACGCACGCACCCGCGGTCCTGATATTCGGTTGTGGAGATCGATGTGATCTTGACTCCCGCGGATTTCGCGGCGTCGAGAACGCCCGCGAGTTCGCCGGGGCGCTGCTGAAGATACACACTGAACTCGGACATTTGTACTCTTTGCATAGGAACCTTGATTCTAGGCACAAACCCCGTTTCTTTCCCTTCAAACGCTGGAGAAAGACCCATTGTGTGGGCGCCTCAAATGTGATGAGGGGGGACTTCCTATACCCTTCGGATCAATGAGGGGTTCGGATATCTGGAAGTTCAATTCAGTTTAAAAGTTCGGATAATGTTTGCTGACCAATACTCGATCGTGCGGCTCCCAAGATCGATCCGGGGATCTTCGCTCGTGATTGATCACGCAAACGATCGAGATGTTCCCCGGCATCCAGTAGCTCGGTCAGATGGATCTGCTCAGCTGGTCGAGCGAGCGTGTACGCCGCATCAGCATCCTCACCTTGTGAGATCAGGTTCAGCAGATCAGATTTATGGAGTGCGTTGAGCAGCGTCGCAGCGAGTGCCGGCTCGATGTCCATATCCGTTGCGAGTTGATCCGCAGTTGTGGTGTGTCCATCGACGAAGCGATTCCCAATGACCCCACCCACTCCGATGAGGATAAGCGGATCGAGCAATACAGGGATCGAACTGTCACTCTCACCACTCAGAGTTGCGAGTCCCTTGTTGACTAATCGTGTGAAATGCTGGAGTGCGTGCGTTGCTTGCATACCAAGCAGCACGATGACCCAGGTGACATAGACCCAGAGCAGGAAGAGGGGGAGGATCGCGAGCGAACCGTAGAACTTGGTGTATCCAGTCGCGTTGCGGAGGTACATCGTGAACGCGGCTTTCCCGAGCTCCCAGAGGATCGCAGCCATGAACGCTCCAGCGAGCGCTGGACGGATTTTGATCTTGGTGTTCGGGATCGTGAGAAACGCGACGAGCATCAGGACTGTGGAGATCAGTACCGAGACCCCAAAGCTTGCGAATGTCGCTCCGATTGTCCCGCCTTCACCTGAAACGGAGATGATCCATCGCGCGAGTGAATCACCGACGATGAAGGTCGCCGCGAGCAAGAGTGTGCCGAGGGTAAGCATCGTCCAGTAGAGCATCAGACGGCGCAACCAGGGTCGTCCCGATGGCGCATCACAAAGCTGGTTGAATGATTTCTCGATCTCGATCAGCATCGACATCGCGGCATATATCAGCACGATCAACGATGCGAGCGCGATCCAGCCTGTCGGAACATTTCGGATCGAAGTGTTCACTCGATTGATGAGGTTTGATATGAGCTCCTCGATGTTCGCAGCGGTATCCCCAGAGCTTTCAGGTGTCGTCGGCTGAATGTCCTGTGGATTTGGCACAGGATCAGACTCGATTCCTTCTGAAGGAGTCTCCTCGATCGGTGCCGCGGAGATCTGAGAGATGCCAGCATAATCGAGCACGCGCCGCACACCGGCATCGACTTCGTCCTCTGAAACAAATGAACCAAAGATGAGCAGGCCGATCGCCATGACGGGAATGATCGAGAAGATCGTGCGATACGACATCGCCGCCGCCATGCGTGGGATCTGAGAGCGATAGAGCCCGCCGATTCCCAATCGTCCCACAGACACCAATCGTTTCCACTCCTCGCGCCAACGAGAAGTCGTCGGCTTGTGAGGTGGATCAGTCTGTGTTTCGTGCTGGCTCATGAATCAGTTGTCTCTGGATCGACGCTCTGTGCGGCTGTTGTTCCCAGACTTCTTGGGAGGATTCGTCGTCCGATTGATCGCGTTCTTGATCGATCGACGCCGAACGCCCTTCGAGGGTCCCGAACGAGGGTCTACATACGGCGTTTTCGGCTTATTCTTCGATTGATGTGACGAAGATTTGCGATCCGGCTCAACTTTGATCGCTGCAGATTTGCGGAGCGCTTTGATCTCATCGCGCGTCAACTCACGCCATGCGCCACGAGCGACCCCCTTGAGCTTCACCGGACCCATCCCGATGCGTTCCAGCTTACGAACCGGATACCCCACTGCCGCGAGCATTCGGCGTACCTGACGATTGCGCCCTTCGCGTAAAGTGAGTTCCATCACAGTCGCATCCCGATCCTGTGCGATGAGTTGGATCTCCACATGTGCGGTGCGCTTGGCGCCGTGTGTTTGACCTTCTTTGCGCTGTGCGAGGAATATCCCGCGTTCGAGTTCATGGATCGCGTCTTGATCGAGCTTGCCTTTGACACTGACTCGATAGGTCTTTGGAACGCCGTAGCGTGGATGGGTAAGCCGATTCGCGAGCTCGCCGTCGTTGGTGAGCAGGATCAGACCCACCGTTTCATAGTCCAATCGTCCGACCGGGAAGAGTCTTGGCGCGGCGGGATGATCGACGAGCTCAGTGACTGTTCTCCGGTCATATCCCGGCTCATCTTTCGCGGCGCTCAGTGTTCTGGGTGGTTTGTTGAGCATCACATAGACCAAACGCTCAGGCTTGGGGAGCACTTTGCTCTGGACAACGATCCGATCTTCTTCAGGATCCACCCAAACAGGGAGATCAGTCACGATCTGCCCGTTGACAGTCACCTCTCCGGCTTCGATGAGCGCTTCGCATGCCCTTCGTGATCCCACGCCGGCGTCTGCCATGACGCGTTGGAGGCGTTCGCCACGCGAAGCATCCCTCAAATCGGAGTCTTTGCGTGCGTTTCGTCGGCTCGGATTGGATGCGTGTTCGCTCACGCAGGAGTGTACGCCCTGCATTGTGTGGATTTGGGTTGATTGACTTGTGAGCAGTGGAACTGTGCGTCCGAATTTCGAGTTATTGGGTCTCAATCGCCGACAAAGGGGAGATACGCGCGGGTGCTCGGTCCCGCTCAGAGCTTCATTGACGAGGTATCACGATGAATCCGCAGTCCAACACACCCACCATCCACACAACCAGTGATTCCAAAGCAGAAACGCTGGTCGAACCTCGTGCTTCAGTCACCAAAGCAGCACTCCCAAGCAATGAGGATATGTTCCTCTCTCCAAGAGTCATGGACGCTGGGACATTCGCTCGCTATTCGGAGATGCTCAAATCCATCATCGCGCAAGCGACCACTCAGGGACGCGTGCTCGAAGACTTCAGCGCAGACGCTGAAGAAATGATCCGTCGTGCCGGAGAGTCTGGCGCCACACTCGACAAACGACTCCAGGCGGGTGTCCGCATGCTGCGCATGATCGACGAACGCGTCGATCGCACGGACGAAGCACTGGACAAGGTCCGCGAGATCCTTCCGAGCGCTGACACAATGCGCCGTCAAGCCGAGTCACTCATGAACGACGCGCTGGACAAAGCACAATCCCAACTCGACGGCATGGTCCGCGATGCGGAGATCCGCGCCCAAGCCGCGGAACATCGGGCGCGCGTCGCGATGCAGAAAACCGAAGAACGCACGCAGCGCCTCGAAGCTCTCAACGCGGATCTTGATATGCGCATGAGCGCCATCGAGCAACGCATGGAAGAAGCGCAAAGCCAGAGCGGCCAAACCATCGGGATCATCGATCGCCGACTGGTTTCGTTCCAAGAAGAACTCAACTCACAGATTGACGAAGTCGTTGAGAAAGCGAATAACGCGACTTCGAATATCGAACAGCGCATCCAAGACGCGAGCGAACTCACTGAACAGCGAGTCGAATCGCTCGGATCGTCCATAGAACCAGTGAAATCCGCCGCTGAGCAGGCGATGCGAGCACTCGGGATCGATCCGGAAAACCCAAAGTTTGAGGACTCCCCACTCGCGAAGATCGAATCACTTGTCGAGCGTGGCGAAGCTCATATCGCCGGCGTTGATCGGGTTCTGCGCCAGCTTGATGAGCTTCGCAATCAAGCAGAAGCTGTGAAAGGCGACTTCGGTGTTTGGCTCCTCGATTCAGCAAACAAACTCGACGAACTTGAAGCACGCAAGGATTTGCTCCAAGGACCGATCGGTGATG
Organism: Phycisphaeraceae bacterium; assembly: GCA_009827215.1. Taxonomy (GTDB): domain Bacteria; phylum Planctomycetota; class Phycisphaerae; order Phycisphaerales; family UBA1924; genus UBA1924. The sequence goes on along the minus strand of WUAJ01000007.1, from coordinate 15,213 downwards.
CCGCGAAGCGCATCGGAGAGATCGGTCCGGATCTGGAAGACAAGCTCGAGCTCGCATCCAACAAGCTCGCACACCTGAGCACACAGTCTGGCGATCTCAAGAAAGCGATCAACTCCTCATCTCAGCTCGCTGAGAAAGCAACCGACAAGCTCACCAACCAAGCCTCACAACTCCAAGCACTGCTTGATGGATCCCTGCATCGATTAACCCAACGCGTCGAGCAAGCCGGGGTTTGGCTCGGATCGCTCATCACACGCGCCGAACAGGTCGGACAAGAGCTCGGCGGGAATCCAAGTTCAGCAAGTAGTGAGATCCTGAAAAGCGTCGAGGAAGTCCAAGCAAAGGTCACTGAGCTGAACAACCCCTCAGCAATCGTGATTGAAGAGGCCATTCAAGAAGCCGTGAGCGAACCCAAGCCGAACAAACTCCCCGAACGGCTTCATATCGACTCCATCGCATTCGACGGCTCTACATCGATGGTTATCGAACACGACGACGGCATCCAAGGCGCGGACTGATTCCATCCGATTCTCGGAACACCGCGCTTTGCACCATCTGCGAACTGTGACTTCTGAGCGAATTCTCCCCATTCTCAGCAATCTGGATCGTGTGTAGTCGTTTTGGCTTCTGAGCAGCCTCCAAAGAATCGAATAATCTGTAAACACATGCATATGTGATACTTATGGACATTCGAGTCGGTCTGCTCAATCGCTACCGATTGGATAGTGGTCGAGGAGTGAACAAGAGTTTGAATGCTTGATGCAATGTTTGCATGGACAAGGGCACTCAAACTCACGACACCCCCTGAAACGGCCCGAAAAAAGGGTATCCGTCGGTGTTTTTGCTCGGCGTGTCTACGATCTGAGCCCGGCATCGTCGAAGGACGATCAATACGAGATTCGATGGAGTTCCCACAGTGATTCAATACCTCAGAATGATCCCGATGACCGCTCTGGCGCTTGCGTGCTGTATGACACTGAGCACGACTGCTGTGATCGCGCAAGATGCTGGGAGTGATGAACCTGAGATCGAGCCGGTCATGGACTGGGGAGTCGATCGGCCCACGCGTCAGAACAACCCGCCGGTCATCAAGCGCAACGACTCTAGCGATCGTCAGGACACACGCAAGGAACCCACCGTGTCCTTCGGCGCGTTTTCTGAACCGATTGAGCTGACCACACTCATTGAGTATGTCGGATCATCACTCGACATCAACATCATCGTCAAGGGCGCTCCGACTGGTGAGGTCACCTTCCACGCGCCAGTCGAGATACCCAAGAGTCAGCTCATTGAACTGCTCGATGCGATGCTTGAGCAGTACTCGTTCACCATCTCGCACGAACCCACATCGGACTTCTGGATTGTTCAGCCTGTCGCGGATGTGCGTCCCAACATGGGATCGGAGCGTCCGAGCACGCAGATCATCCCAACCCCGAACATCAAGCCTTCATTGATGGTTCCAGCGCTCAGCGCATCACTCGGATCTGGACTCAGCGCCGCGCCCAATGCCAAGAGCGGCCCGATCCAAGCGATCGACGAGCTTGGGGTCATCATCATCAACGCACCGCCGCGCGATATCAGTAGGATCAAAGCACTGATCGCACAGCTGATTCAGATCGACGACGATCAACGCTATATCCGCTTTGAGCTCGATCACCTCGCGGCTCCCGCTGCTCTCGAGCGTGCGGTCGGACTCGTCGGTGGGAACAGTTCAGGTCAGAATCGCGTTGTTCAGAGCCAGCCTGGTGCACAAGGCACTGTTGGACTGTCCAATGCGTCGCTCTCGAATATGGCGGATCGCATCACCATCGACCCGCAAGGCAACGCGTTGATCTTCAAAGGCACCGAAGCGGAAATCGCACGCGTCGAGGAAGTTCTCGAAGTCATCGATGTTCCCAATACACTCGAACCAAAGAACTACTTTGCTGGATCATCCGCGGCTCAGATCGCGGACATCGCGAAGAGCCGAGGGTTGGGAGAAGTCATCCAAATCACCGATGACTCGAACAATCCGTTCGCGCAAGGCAACATCCGACTCAACAATCAGAACGCGTTCCAGAATCAATCTTCGAATACCAGCTCCGGCGGTCCGGTGATGGTCGTGGATACCACACGCGGCAACATCGTTTACTACGGCACGCCGGCACAGCAGCAACAGCTCGCGGATCTGATGAAAGAACTCGGAACCGAGGACGAACGCGTCGTCATCAAGGAGTATGTACTCAACCACTCGGACGCGGAAATCGTTGCGGAGCTCATGACCGCGATCATCACGGGTCAGCAACAAACGGGCGAATCTGATTTCCTTCCCGGATCATCAGGTCGAAACAACGCCGTCTCTGAGTTCCGTCCAGCATTCGGAGCAAGCGGCGGTTCGGATGTCACCGCGGCGTTTGACCCCGACATCGTCGCGGTCATCGCGGATCCGGACAACAACCAAGTCGTTGTCCGCGCCCCGATCAAGCAGCAGGACGACCTTGCGAAACTGATCACGCGTCTGGATCGCCGCAAACCCCAGGTGTATCTCCAAGCGATGATCGTGTCTGTTTCGGATACCGAGAACTTCTCACTCGCGTTTGAATCGCAGATCAACGCGGGACAGTTTGGACTGAATACGGGCAACACACTCTCGTCGCTCCCATCCACCTCGACCTTTGGAGATATCCGCACGGTGAATCCTGGACTCGCTGGACTGACCGCCGCGGTCATCATGACGGACCAGATCCCGATCATTATCAACGCGAGCCAGACGGATACCGATGTCCGGATCCTCTCGACGCCTCAGCTGCTTGTGAATGACAATCAAGAAGCGGAGATCGTTTCGCTCTCCGAGCAACCCTTCCAGGAAATCTCGCAAGGCGACGGCGGCAATGTTACCGCGTTTGCGGGATTCGCTGAAGCAGGGACCACGCTCCGCGTCACGCCATCAATCTCCGACGGCGGATACTTGCGTCTTGAGTACTTTGTAGAACTCTCAAACTTTACCGCAACGCAGGGACAAGCGGGTTCGCCTCCACCTCGTGACCGGAACACCGTGCAAGGCGCGTTGAGCGTCCCGTCGGACGCGACGATCGTCATCGGCGGGATCACTGTGGACAATGTCCGCGACACTGTCATGAAAGTCCCTCTGCTCGGTGACATCCCGCTTGTTGGAGAGCTCTTCAAGAACACGAGCAAGATCAACACACAGTCCAAGCTTTATGTGTTCCTCACCCCTCGCATCATGACCGATCCGAACTTCCTTGATCTTCGGCTCCTAAGCGAAGGGCCATACGCGGAGATGGAACTCGATCCGCGCGTTCCAGATCTTGAGCCAGTCACAATCAACGCATCAAACAGAGGTCAAGCAACACAACCATCGGACGAATCGTTTGAAATGCAGCGCCAGTCGCTTCCTCCTCAACCCGAACCCGATGCGTTCGAGCCTTCGCTGACCCCTGTGCTCATCGATCCAAACGAGGACATGGACTAAACGATGGGTAAACGCAACGGACTCATCAAACGCGACAAGAGCAACAGCTCGATCACTCGCTCCAAGGACTTGGCGTCGGTCGTCGTGGACGCGTGGGACGACGCGGCTCGTGCGCTTGGACCACTCAAACTCAGCGGCGAGCAACTCAAAGCGTTCGCATCCATCGACGGCTCGGACGATGAGCCTTGGGATGTGATGCTCCAGTCGCTCGCCCTCGACGAGTCCAGTGCGCTCAAGCTCCTGTCCGATCGCACCGGACTCCCTTACGAGCAGGATCCGAAACTCAAGGAATCATCTTCTCGCTTCTACGAACTCATCGATCCAACCAAAGCACGCAGCGTGCAGGTCGCGTGTGTCGAGCGTGATGGATCGACATTCGTGCTCGCGACCTCGCGTCCGATGCAACCCAGCGTGTTCACGATGCTCGAGGATGAGCTGGACGCGCCGATCAGGATCATCCTCGCACCACGAGCCGCGGTCGCGAACCTGATCAATCGTGGATACGAACAACGAGGCGATCTCGTCACGGAAATCGTCGAGGACATCCCGCTCGATCAATCCGCGATCGAATCCGCCGCTGGCGCCATCGGGAAGACGACGGATTTGCTTGCTCAAGCAAGACAAACGCCGGTCATCCGTCTTGTGAACATGATCTTGTTTGAAGCACTCCGAAGGGGCGCTTCGGATGTCCATGTCCATCCGATGGAAGAGCGTCTCGCAATCCGATTGCGCATCGACGGCATGCTCGTCGACGCATTCAGTCCCCCACCGACCCTCGCAGCAGCGATCTCATCGCGTCTGAAGGTCATGACAGAACTCGACATCGCGAATCGACACTCCCCTCAGGACGGCCAAACGACAGTGCGGATCGGATCGAAGAAGATTGACATCCGTCTCTCAGTCATCCCAACCATCTTCGGAGAGCGGATCGTGCTGCGTTTGCTCGATCAGTCCAACCAAGAACTCGACCTGAGTGCTGTTGGGATGGCGAAGAAGATGCAGACCAAACTCATGGACTGTGTCGAGCGCCCCAACGGTATCCTTCTCGTCACCGGACCAACAGGTTCGGGTAAAACAACAACGCTCTACGCGGCCCTTGGTCGCATCGATCGCGCGACGCGCAATGTCATGACCATCGAAGATCCAGTCGAGTACCACCTTGACGGTATCTCGCAGATGCAGGTCAATGTGAAACGACAAGTCACATTCGCAACAGGTCTGCGTTCGCTGCTTCGTCAGGACCCCGATGTAATTCTTGTTGGTGAGATCCGCGATCCAGAGACCGCGCAGCTCGCGATCCAAGCTTCGCTCACGGGCCACTTCGTGCTCGCGACGCTCCACACCAATGACGCGCCCAGCGCGATCCCGCGTTTGTTGGATATTGGTGTTGAGCCGTATCTTGTCACTTCTTCACTGCTCGGCGTGCTCGCACAGCGCCTGATGCGCCGCATCTGCAACACCTGTCACGGCACAGGTCGTCACGAAGGCGATCAATGCGAGACCTGCTTCGGGACTGGATACAAGGGACGACTCGCGGTCCACGAGCTCATGCTCATGAACGACAAGCTCCGTCACCTGACCGCATCGCGCGCCGACGGCGTGACGCTGTACGAGGCCGCGGTCGATTCGGGATTCGAGCCGATGAAGGTCGACGCGATGGAGAAGGTCAAGCAAGGACTGACAGACGAAGCGGAAGTCTTCCGCGTGCTGCACTAAACTTGTGCATGCCAAATCCCGCAACACTTGAACCAATGGTTGTCAATTCTGTGACTCTATCGAACGAGTTTGTCACCCTCGAACCATTGTCCATGAAACACGCTGACGATATTCATGTAGCAGTGGATGACCTCGTGTTCGAGTTCATGCCCATGCGATCTTCTGTGCAAACTCCGAAAGAAGTCCGGCGATACATCGAGTTTCAGTTGTCGAGAACGAAAGCACTCGTGTTTGCAGTTATCGACAACACAACTGGGAAAGCGATCGGCTCTACGAGTTACATGAACATCCGGAGTGATCATCGCGGGCTCGAGATCGGATCAACCTGGATTACTGCTTCGGCGCGCGGTACGAAGATCAACCCCTCTATGAAATACCTCATGCTCAAGCACGCGATTGAAGAACTCGGCGCAATCCGTGTTGAGCTGCGCACAGACGAACGAAACAAACGATCAAGGGCAGCGATCCTCAAACTCGGCGCCGTCTTCGAAGGTTCACTTCGCAATCACATCGTCATGCCGGATGGTCACTTCAGAGACACGGTGGTGTATTCCATCATCCCTGAGCAATGGCCAACGATCGAACAACAGTTGTTGGAGCGGATTGGTTCATAAAAAAGTCATGCCCCCGTCCGGGGGAGCGGACGGGGGCATAGAGGAGCGCGGCATCAAGCCCGAAGGCGATGCCGCAAGAGAGAGCAATTCATGGAGTCACACAACGCACCGACACACCAGATGCGTACACGGTGCATCGACGATGCATCAGCAAATAGACCACGATTTGATCACGCATTTTGCACAGATCGTCCAAACTCGGCAGAAATCACCTTGATGTTCGTACCTCGTTTGTATGCCATAGGTCATTCTGCCTATGTAATAAAGCACAGCTTCTCATGAGAACCTTATGAAGACTCAACCCAACAACGAAACCATGAAAGCCGCGGTCTACGAGCAATACGGTCCCCCTGAAGTGGTGCAGATTCAACAAGTCCCCATACCTCGGATCGAAGTTGATCAAGTACTGATCAAGGTACACGCGACGAGCGTCACCACTGGTGATGCGCGATTGCGCGCTTGGGATATCCCATCACTCCTCTTCGCGATCCCGGCTCGATTCATGATCGGCCTCTTCAAACCACGCAAACAGATCCTCGGCACATCCGTTGCTGGTGTAGTGGAGCAGATTGGCAGCGAAGTCCAAGGACTGAGCGTCGGACAACGAGTGCTTGCATCGACCGAAATGGACTTCGGGGCACACGCCGAGTTTGTAGCAGCGAGCGGAGATGGACTAACCCAACCGATTGCGGATGATTTGAGTTTCGAGGATGCCTCGGCTCTGAGCTTTGGTGGATCAGCGGCGATCTACTTTCTCAGTGATCTTGGAAAGCTCCGAAGCGGTCAACGCGTGCTCATCATCGGTGCCTCAGGTGCGCTGGGCGTTTCGGGAATCCAGTACGCGAAGCACCTCGGCGCCCATGTCACCGCCGTGTGTTCGGGCGCGAATCATGATCTTGTCCGTTCATTGGGCGCTGATGAAGTCATTGATTACACGAATGACAATCTAGAAACAATGACAATCGAAGACAGCTTCAGATTCGATGTGGTCTACGACGCGGTGGGCAAATCAAGCCGCCGCATATGCAAGCATCTCATGAAACCTGGAGGTGTGTTCCTCCCAGCGGTGATGCGAGCTCCCGAAGTCTTGCAGATGATCTGGACGCCTGTGGTTTATAAACTCACTCGCAACACGATCAGAACCAAATCGGGTGTCGCGTTTACAAAGGCAGAGTCAATCACGAAACTGCTCGCGCTTGTCGAGGATGGATCGATGAAAGCTGTGATCGATCAAACCTATCCGCTCGACGAAGCCGTCGAGGCGCACCGCTATGTCGATACTGGTCACAAGCGTGGGAATGTCATCCTGCGAATCGTCGATTAAGCGATGACCGTTCCCGGCTCATCCGGATGATCAAGCGGGAGTGTCCGCGCCACATCGAGGAACGCGTCGTAGTTGCCGCGCGTCTCGATTACGCTGTCGCCTCCGAACTTATCCAGGAACGCCGCGGCCACTTCGAACGCAACCACATTCTCCATCACCACACTCGCCGCAGAAACAGCACAGATGTCGCTGCGTTCGTACTGCGAATCCTCGGCTTTCTTCGTGTTGAGATCAATACTCGGGAGTCCCTGCAGCAGCGTTGCGATCGGTTTCATTGTTCCCGTCACCACGACGGGCTGCCCGTTGGTCATACCGCCTTCGGTCCCGCCAGCATTGTTACTCGAACGGACGAAACCAAGCGAAGGCGTGTTTACCTTGCTCGCTTCGAATGCGATCGGATCGTGCAGTTCCGAGCCCAATCGCTTCGAGCACTGGGCGCCCAGACCGATCCCCACCGCTTTGAACGCTTGGATCCCCATCACCGCTCCAGCGATGCGAGAGTCGAGTTTCTCATACCAGTTCATCGAGCTCCCGATGCCGGGAGGGCAGTTAAACACATGGCACTCAACATCACCGCCGACAGTGTCCTTGTCGGACTTGGTTTTGCGGATGATATCGCATTGCTGTTCCGTTGTTTGCGAATCAAGCGTGTAGGTCGCGGATTCATCGCGTGCGGCGATCAGTGCATCGAGTCCATCCATGCTCACATGCACATCTGTAGCTGCATCCAGAATCGAACGGACGAATCCGAAAACTTCGACTTCGAAGACTTGCTTGAGCAGCAAGCGTCCGATGCAGCACGCCGCGACACGAGCCGCGGTCTCGCGGGCGCTGGCGCGTTCGAGCGTTTCTCGACAATCGGTCGTCAGCCACTTGATCGATCCCGCGAGGTCCGCGTGACCAGGGCGTGGTCGATAGACCGGAGGTGTTCGCTCCAGGTCATCCAGCCGTGAGTCTCTGTTTTTGATCAGCATCGTGATCGGAGATCCGATGGACTTTCCAAGTCGCACACCGGTCAGGATCTCGACTGTATCGGTCTCGAGCTTCTGTCGTCCCCCACGCCCGTACCCGCCTTGTCGGCGCGCCAGTTCGCGATTGATGATGTCCGTGTCGATCGTGAGCCCCGCCGGAACTCCCATGACTGTTGCGATAAGCGCCGGTCCGTGCGATTCACCGGCGGTCTGGTAAGTCAGTCTGGATTGATACTGAGTCATATCTGTCCCTTATCGGCGTTTGTTTTTCAGCAGTTCATTGGAATAGCGAGAGGATATTCGAATACTCATCCGTCCAGAGTCGGACATCAAACATTGGTTCACCTTGCTGGAACATGCCGGCATCCAAGAGCGCTTGAGCGCTCGTTGTATCCTTGGTCAACGCGATCCAGATAGATGGGAACCAGTAATCTTCCATGTGATCTGGGATCTCATCACGCTGCTGTTCATAGCGCATCACATACGCTTTGTGCTTCTTGCCAAGCTCGAATACCAACGGCTGGAATCTGAGATGCCTATTCGATACATGGAGCAAGATAATCCCATCATCGTTCATTCGATCAAAGTAAAGCTGGATCGCTTCATCTGTCAGTAGGTGAACAGGGATCGCGTCAGAACTGAACGCGTCGATGAGCACCATGTCGTATGGATCTTCACCGATCCGTCGTTCTTCCTCAAGCAGCAGACGCCCATCCCCAAGCGCTACATCAACTTCGCATTCAGCGTCTGACAAGTAGGTGAAGAACTCGGGATCTTGCGCGATGTCCGCGACTTCCGGATCAATCTCAAAGTATCGAACTGTATCGTTTGCTCGCCCGTGCGCCGTGATTGCTCCGGACCCAAGCCCCACGATCCCGATGCGCGCTCCGTCTGGTTTCGTCTCTTTGAGCGCTCGGATCCCCATGCCGCATGGACCATTAATGTGGTAATACCCTAACGGCACATCCTTGAATGCATCGTCAAGATACTGCACACCATGATTGGTTGTGCCGTGCATGATGGTTCGCACCGTCATCAACTGCTCGATTTCCGGATCGTAAAACTTCTCATCAACAACACTCAACACGCCGTAGAAAGTTCGGCTCCGATACTGGATCCGAGGATCGGTCAGTTTGTCGTATACAGACGCACTCAGCGGCACTGCAAGCACGAGCATGCATGCGATTCCATCACTCCACGCGAGGTAGATGAGGACCGCTGGTACAATCACAATGAATCCAAATAGTGCGATCGGACGGTCACTCGCTGGGATGGGCAATAGTTCAATCAAGGATCCAAGGAAAAGTCCCATCAACACCATGTACAAAACACTGAACAGCGGAAGTCCATAGCGTGTGAGCAGTGCGATCTTCTTGGATTTCCGATCTTTGATTGATCGGATCGATTGCCATGGAATGAGTGAAACCGAGCAGATCAACATAATCTGGTATTCGAGTGTCGTCTCAAAGATGAGCGGAGCGACGATCCCGTTGAACACCCCACCCAATGCGCCGCCGATCGACATAATCAGATAAAACTCAGTGAGATGCTCTGCTCCCGGCCGATCCTTCGCGAGCAGTCCGTGTCCCGTCAGTCCGACAAGCGCGAGCAAAATCAACTGAACCGAGACCAAGGCAGGGAGCGGCGCATAGTTCTGAGCCTCTGACGCGAGTACCAAAACCGTCGCGGCGATGACCGCGATCACCATAGGCCTTCGGATCACAGCAACAAACTTCTCAGCATCCACCGCAAATGCGATGATCATCGTCAACAGGTACACCGCGAGGGGCAACACCCAGAGCAGCGGGAATGAAGCAATATCCATCGTGATGTGACTCGTCACCCCAAGCAACATCGACGAAGGAACAAAGGCATAGAAGACCCATCGCAAACGGCGAGACCAAGTGATCGGTTGATCAGCCGTTTGTGTCCGCTCAGTATCCTCCGGCGGCGCGAGCACTTCTGGAGGTGGAGCATGCGGATCATCCTTCGCGCCTTTCCGCGTCATCAGGATCGCGCCGAAACTCAGCACGATGAAGACCCCGAATCCACTGAGCCACACTTCTCGCTGAGAATCAAGCCCCAGTGTTGGCTCGATCAAGAATGGATACGCAAGCAGACCAAAGAAACTCCCGGCGTTGCTCGCCGCGTACAGGAAGTAAGGATCGTGCGATTTGCTGTGACCTGTGCGAGCGAACCATCCCTGCACCAGTGGTCCGGCGCTGGAGATCATGAAGAACGGCAAGCCTGAGACGAGAGCGAGCTGAGGAATCAACCAAGGCACGGGAAAGGTCGTCGCACTGGGTGGTGCTTCGGGCGTATCGAAGAGAATCCCCGCAGCGAGCGCGATGATCAGCATCGTGATATGCCCTATCAGTTGCATGCGGCGCGAGACACGCTTCATCACAAAGTGCGCATACAAGTACCCAAGCAGCAGCACAGTCTGGTAGAACAACATACAGGTTGTCCAAACGGATGAGCTCCCTCCGAATACTGGGAGCAGACTCTTGGCCACCATTGGTTGGACTGAGAACAACAGCGTCGCGGATAGAAATACCGTAAAGACAAAATAAAGGACCATGCAGACTCCAGCAATGCGAGCGAAGAAAAGGCTCTATACAATAGCACAAAGTCCCCCTTTCCTCCTCTCCTGACACACGGAGCGACGACATGAAACCTCAGGACGATGTCTGCTTGTGCTTCCATGTGCCGCTCGTCAAAGTCCGCACATATTTGGCGCGAGAGAATCCCCCTGTCGCGTCGCTCATCTCGGAATGTCTCGGAGCCGGAACAGGATGCGGCTGGTGCGTCCCCTACCTCAAGGAGCTCCACAACCAACATCAATCTGGACAACTCCCGACTATTGAGGGCAGCGCTGCCGATTACGCCGAGGGAAGACTGAAGTTCAACAAATCCGGCACGCGCGATAAACCAGAATCCCAATAAAAAACCGGGACGAACCCGGTACTAATCTCCGAACTGAGTTTGCATCACATCCGAAATCTTGGGAGCAGTTCCAGCGGGAACGCGGGCGATGAGATCGGACGCAGCGCCAGCGCCAGCAACGCGAGCTCATCATCGTCTCCCGCGATCCGGTTCATGCGGAGCTGACTGCATCCTGTGCAGCGGTGCACGAGCACCCATTCCCCATCGGATCGCCCTGCGATCGCGATCGGTTCCATCGGTTGAGCGCAAGGCGATCGTCGATCTCCGATCTTGTCGTCCACATGCCTCGACCAGAGACAGTGCGGACAATGGTTGCGCTGATTGGTCCCAAACGATTGGTACGAGACATACCCCTTGCAATGAATGCATTGGAATCCGCCCTGCTTTCGGGCGTGCTTATCATGATGTTTCAACTGTGAATCCTTATCGATCCCGGCACAACAAAACGCACCGGATCGGTGTCAGGCGCCGTTTCTTTCCGGCGGCGCCGATGTGTAAAAAAGAACACGCTCAGGATTTACACAATGGGTGCTTGCATCAGCCAAGATAGTACACGCAGCGATCAAAACATGCAACAAAAAACCCCGGCATTTGCCGAGGCTGAGTATTCAGTGTAAGTTCTTCTTACTCGTTGTCATCGATCACACGAAGCGACAAACCGAAGTTGGTCAGCTTCTCGTGAATCTCGACGAGCGAAGTCGAACCGAAGTTCTTGACTCCCATGAGCTCTGCTTCGGTGTGCGAGCAGAGGTCCCCGATGCTCTGGATATTGAGCATCTGGAGCGCCTTGCGAGCACGCACCGTGAGCTGGAGCTCAGAAACAGGCTTGGAGAGCAGCTGCTCTTTGCCTGATCCCTTGAGCTTCTCGAGGATCTGACGGCGAGCAACGCGGTGCGCGTCCTCGTGACCCTGACCAAGCTTGAGACCCTTGACCGCGAGCATCCGCTTGATCTCGTCGAGTGAGGACTCTCCGAAGTTCTTGTAACTCATGAGTTCCGATTCGTTGATACGGATCAGATCGCCGAGCGTACGGATGTTCATCTTCTTGAGGCATGTACGAGCACGAACGGTCAGCTCGAAGTCCGTCACAGGAGTATCGAGCAGTGCACGACGCTTCATGATGTCCCGCTCGTTCTCTTCCTCGACCATCATGCCCTTTGAAGCAAGCACATCGGTCATGAACAGACGCGCACGAGCGTGGTTCGGATTCGTGTCCAAGATCTGACGCAAGCAGCGCTCCGCACGCACATAGTCACCCTGATCCTCGTAGAGGACCGCGAGGTTCATGAGCGCGTTGATCGGTGCTGGCGCGTGCTCGCACACACGCTCGTAGAGCGAGAGTGCTTCTTCTTCATCGCCTTGCAGATCGAGCTGGTACGCGAGCTTGAACGCAACATCCAGATTCCCTGGATCCGCGGCAAGCGCCGAGCGCAAGGACTCGATGCCCTCGCTTCGGTAACCATCGTTGAGTTGGGTCAACGCTTGTGTATACAGGTCTTTGGCGTTCTGTGCGTCAGCGGCGGCGGCCGAAGCCCCGACCACCATGTCCATGGGATCGTTGGTCATGTGTTCTCCTGATCAAACAAGCCCGAATGCTCATTCAGGCGGTCGTAAGTCTAGGCCCACAACGGACCAAACGCAAGTCTCAGACACCCAGCACATTAGCCACTTGTCAGGGTCGGATCGGGAAGCACATCGTCAAACGGATCCAGATCCGGCTCCTGATCCGCTTCCACAAGCGACATCGTCTTCCACTTCCCGCCGAGGAATCGAATACTCAGAGCGATCCCCAGCGCGATGATGTACAACGATGCACCGATCCAGGGACCCATCGATCCGAGCTGAGGCATCCAGTGGATCAGCGCCAGACCAACGCCCGGGATACAGACCCACGACAACACGATCGTTGCCACGCCCGGCCAAATGGTATCTCCAGCGCCTCGAAGAGCCGCCGAAGTCGTGATCGCCATCGCATCGAAGATCTGGAACACCGCCGCCGCGATCATCACTGAAGAACCGATCGCGATGAGCTTCTCACGAAGTTCAGGTGGTGTGTCGCTGTTGATAAAGAACCCAATGAGTGGTCCGCGGAACACAACGAACACCAGGGCGCACAGCGCCATGTACCCCATTGTGATCTTGAGCGCCAGCTTCGTCCGCTCGAGCGCGATGTCTGGACGCTTCATACCCATCGCTTTGCCAACCATCGCTTGCGTCGCGATCGACAGCCCTACCGCAGGCATGAAACTCAGGTGCATGTACTGCAGCGCGATCCATCCCGTCGTGTTGTGCCAGACCGGATCATCACCGATCGCTTCGCCACCCATCGGGACGAGCCACGCCATGAGCGCTGCCCAGCACGCCATCTCGTTGACGAACATGAGTCCCGGCGCAAACCCGACTTTGAACAAACCCTTGATACACGCGACACTCAACCGCCACGCCTTGCGCGTGCCGTACTGAATCGCGTAGCGTGGACTCAGGAACAGCGCCATCGGGATCAGGAACTCGACGAATCCACCGATGACCGTCGCGATTCCGGCACCGGTGAGTCCAAGCTTCGGAGCTCCCAGGTTCCCGAAGATGAGGACATAGTTGAGAAAGATGTTCGTCGCGTTGCCACACAAGGCACTCACGAGAACGACCTTTGGACGATGCATCCCATAGAAGTAGTGATGCACGCACCGACTGATGATCGTTCCCAGACCACCAAACAGCATGATCGTCGCGTAGTTGGATTCGAGCTCGATAAGCATCGTCTCGCCACTGTGGATGCGCGAGAACAAATCCGGCACAAAGAACGCTGCTGGAACCAAGATCAGCGCCCAGTAGACCGCGCCGACCCAGAGTCCGTTCCATGCGTACGCCGCGCCGCGTTCTGGTTTATCCGCGCCGAGATTCTGGGAGACGAACGAGTTGATCACGCCCGTCATCCCAAGCACGAACGACATCATCATCCACGCCATCATCCCGCCGTTGGACTGCGCTGATACATAGACGGGCTCTGGACCGATCTCCTTGACCATCAGCTTGTCGACAAACTGCATGACGGTGTACGACGCCATCGTCGCGACCGAAGGCAGCGCGATCGCGAGCATCTCGCTCAGCGCATGATCACCCTCAGCGCTCGGCGCTGTGTTCAACTCCCGCTCATCAACGGGCTGTGTTGTCTGCTCGGCTTGATCCAGATCCGCGTCCAAAGACTCGACGGACCGATCAACCGAAGTTGGTTCGTGCACTTCTGACATCTTGATATCCAAACTGAAATGTGGGATATGAACCCTGTGTACCGACGCTCACCGCTGATAGATGCGGGATCGTTCATTTCTTTGCCAAAATTTGACGAGTCGAAATGTCAGTTGATGGTGTTCATAGTGCGGAGAGTGTACCAGAAAATGACTCTTGGTCAAACAACTCCTGCAAAACACATCAATTTCTTACATCGCAGCTGTTTGCCTCTTCGCGTTGCACATCTCGATCGCAAGATCAATCGCGCTGCTCATGGAGCCGGGATCAGCAATCCCCTTGCCCGCGATGTCGAACGCTGTGCCGTGATCTGGAGAGGTCCGCACAACATCACCAAGCCCCAATGTGATATTCACCGCATCATCACGCTCGAGCAACTTGACTGGGATCAAACCCTGATCGTGGTACATCGCGACGACGAGATCGTACTTCCCCTCCATCGCAGGACGATAGATCGTGTCCGCTGGGAAGGGTCCCTCGACGCGGATCCCCGACTCGATCGCGAGATCAATCGCAGGCTTGATCAAGCGCTGCTCCTCGTCGCCCATCAACCCATCCTCGCCCGCGTGTGGGTTCAGCCCACACACAGCGATGCGTGGTCGTCTGATCCCGAGATCCAGACACGCCTGGTGTCCCAGATCGATCGCGGTATGGACCTTCCCAATCGTCAGCACATCGCGGATGTCGTTGAGCGCGATGTGCACCGTCGCGAGCACCACGCGGAGTTTCTTGCCAACGAACATCATCGCGAATCTTCGCTGTCCCAGTGTCTTAGCGATCAGTTCTGTGTGTCCAGGATAGTTCTTCCCAGCGAGCGACCACGCGAGCTTGTTGATCGGTGCCGTGACAATCCCGTGCGCATGCAGCGGATCGCTCGGATCTCGCATCGTGTCCTCGATCGCGTCCTTCACCCAGTGAAAGCTC
>WUAJ01000060.1 GCA_009827215.1 Phycisphaeraceae bacterium | reverse complement strand
GTCCCGATGCGCACGATGTTCGTCAGGAGCGGGTCGTCGCGGCGAATGTCGATGTGATCGTCGTGGTTGTTTCTGTTGTATCGCCTCCGTTGCATCCGCGGCTGATTGATCGGTACCTTGTCGCGATCGAGGCGGGTGGGTGCGAGGCGGTTATCGCGGTTAACAAGGTGGACCTGCTTGATGATTCCAATCGCGAGTCGGAGCTGAGCAAGCTGGAGCCGTATCGGGAAGCGGGGATCCCGATCGCGGTGTGTGCGGCGGTTCCGGGTGATGATTCATCGTCGCGCGTCGATGAGCTGCGGGAGTTGTTGTCTGGGAAGACGTGCGCGTTTGTGGGGCACTCTGGGGTTGGGAAGAGTTCGCTTGCCAATGCGCTGGATCCGGCGCTTGGGCTGGAGACGGGTCGTGTGCGCGAGCGGGATCAGCGCGGTCGGCACACAACGACGGCGAGCTCGATGCACTTTATTGATGGCGCTGGCGGCGAGCAGATCCGCGTGATTGATACGCCTGGGGTTCGGTTCTTTGGGCTTGCGGATGTTTCTCCGGAAGAGCTGCGGTGGATGTTCCCTGAGTTTTTGGAGTACACGCACGACTGCAAGTTCAATGATTGCTCGCACGATCATGAGCCGGGGTGTGCGGTCGAGGCGGCGGTCAATGCGGGGGAGATTTCAGCGGTGCGCTACGAGACATATCTGCGGCTGCTTGAAGAACTCAAGACGGGTGGAAAGCCGAAAGATGTGAGTGATCGAATCCGTCCTGCGATCGAGGATGAATAGGCATCTGTTTATAGTCCGTTTGTATGCTCCAGAGATCCGTGTTGAAAAGCGCTTGCATGATTGTGTGGTTCTGATACCGTATGTGTAGACCGAGTTGTTCTCGGATCAATCCCGGTCCGGGCACGCGTGTCTGGAGGGTATCAGTATGCAACGGATTCGGATCCAAGCCGGGGCTTCGCTCTTGGCGTGTTGTGCAATGGGCGCGATGGCGCAGGTTGATTTTTCGCACGAGTTGTTTTCGGTGGGTGATGTTGGATCAGCGGTGAACGCGGCTCCGGATCACGGCGGGGTGTTTAACGGCGGATCGGGGACAAATGTCTTTGTCAGTAATGCCGGGGCGCTGGGACTCAGCGCGGGTGATGCGCTCGATGCGTTGGATCGAGGGGATGTGTACATCACGGCTTCAGGTGTCGTTCAGTTTCCGTTCTTGATTTCTCCTGATAATCCCGCGGTTGGACAAGCGGGCACGCCGATGAATGCGAACTTCCCGTTTACCGGTGCGGATATTTATGCGCTCCCATCTGGAACGACTGGTCATGTGCTCGCGTACAACGAGTCGGACATGGGGATGTTGATGTCTCCGGATGAGGCGATCGATGCGATGACTGATCCTTCTTCGATGATTGGTCAGCGGATCTATTTCTCGCTTGAGCAGGGATCACCAACGCTTGGGATTCATGGGTGGTCGGGCGCGGATATTCTGACGGTTGTTGTTGGATCTCCAGCGACGCTGCAGCGGGCGCTGACGGCGAGTGATCTCGGTTTGATTCCGAGTGATGATGTTGACGCGTTCGCGATGTTCGGACGGAACGATGCGAACGGGAATGCGATCTTTGATGACATCAATGATTCGGCGCTGCTGTATTTTTCGGTGAGTCGCTTGAGTGTGGGGGTTCCGGGGAGTGATGTGCGGCTGCGCTCACAGACTTCGGCGTATCACGGCGGGGATATCTATATGTCCGGTGCGTTTGGGGACAACACGCTGTTGCATGAAGCGGATCGTCGGATCTTGATGGCGCCGGGGGATGTGCTCAATGCGCTCAAACTTGGGTCGGGTGATCCGCTTGATCCGTTCCCGATGTATGGGCCGGGATTCCCTAATCCGGCAGATGAGCCGGAGAAGCCGATGAGTTGTCCGCCGTATCGTGGGACTGGTGTTCCGATCGGGACGATCTGGGTTGAGGTGTGTGATGCAGAGGTTCCGAATGTTGTGAACTGGCAGATCGAAGTGAAGATGTGCGACGGTAACGGGAACACGATGAGTGTCGTCAAGCAGGGGCGCGTCAAAGGCGCTGCGAGCAGTGATCCGCATGTGAAGGCGCAGATGATCAAGGATGCGTTTGAGAGCGTGATGCTTGATAAACCTGGTCAGATGCCTCCGGCGATTCCTGTATTCAAGGGGTTCGCGAAGTTTGTGCCTCCGATCAATGTGCCTCGTCCAGGGATTACTGGTGAGGTGTGTATGTTTGTGAATCAGGAAGTGATCGATTGTGGCTGGAATGTGGATCGGATCTGTTTCTCGTTTAGCAACTGGACGGCAAACATCATCGTGAAACCTGTGAAGGGTTGGTTCCCTGATGCGAAGCGCCGGATGAGTCTGCAAGTGAACGGCGTCGCGGATAGCGACGCGCTGCTGCGGATTAGCGCGACGGATTCAAACGGTCCGGGCGGGATCGATGTGTCATTTGCGGTTCCTGTCGCGGCGGGGCAGGATGGGCTCTCGGCTCTGCACGAGCTTTCCAATCACATCGCGGACATGGGTGGGTTCGCGCCGGTCAGTCCAGATGGTGAGATGATTGTCGAAGCGCTCCCGATCGAACCACCAATCACTCCGGAGGGTTTGTTCGGACCTTTGGTGTATGAAGCTGGCGCGATTAACAATGCGGATCTGCAGATCACTGTCGGTGCATCTTTGGCGCGTGGTCCGAACAGTCCTTGCAGTGCTGTGGATTATGCAGAGCCTTACGGTTCATTGAACTTCCTTGATGTGTCGGCGTTTCTTGAACGCTACAGCAAGGGGATTGGTGATGCGGACCTTGTGTACGATGGCTCGTTCAACTTCTTCGATGTGAGTAAGTTCCTCGAGTTGTATGGCGAGGGGTGTCCTGGCTCTGATGGCACCAAATGAGGTGAGCTGAAGATAAAAAACCAATGAGCACTGGATCCAGAAATGGTCCAGTGCTCATGGCTCGTGTGGCTTGGTGATGAAGCGGGTTACAGCATCCTGTTATGGCATGAGAGCTTGTCGATAGTCGTGGAGGTAATCCACGATGTCGAAGAAGTTGATTCGTGAGTCGCCGTTGTGGTCTGCGCTGAGGTTGCGGGATGCGAGTGCGTTGATGAAGGTCATGACATCGTCGAACTCGACGGTGTCGTTGTTGTTGTAGTCGGCAGCGAACGCGGGGGCACGGAAGGTGAAGATCTGATCAGATTGCAGGTTGGTGTAGGTGTTGAATGTGCCGTCGGGCCAAGCGACTTGGATGGATTCGATTATTGACTCGCTCGCGAGTCCGATGTGGGTTTCGACGGATGATGAGCCGCAGTGCGAGGGATTCGCGAACATTGGGAGGATGTATTCTCTCGTAGCGGTTTTGAGAGTGACCATCGCGCCGATGCCTTGCGGTGCGAGTGAGTCGCGTGCGTAGGTGTCGAGTTTAATGCGCGCCCAGTGCGTATTGGGCTGTGTGGCTTTGGGCGTGATGAGGTTGTTTTGGAAGTATGCGTTTGGTTGGTTCCAGTTGAACATCATCGCGTCGATATCGCCGTCGTTTTCCGTATCGAGTCTGACGAGTCCTCGTCCTTGAGTGATGTCATTGATGCCGCAGGCTTGTGCGGACTCGGTGAATGAGGTGCCGTCGCCGTCGTTGAGGTAGAGTGTGACGGGGTCTCCGCTGAAGTCGAAGAAGTAGCCGTTGGTTTCGAGGATGTCTTTGTCGCCATCGTGATCGAAGTCGTTGATGAGTGATCCCCAACCCCAATGACCATCATGGCATCCGGAGATTCGTGCCATGTTTTTGTATGAGCCGTCGGGTTGCTGGATCAGGAGAATGTTTCCCGGCCCGTTGGTTGAGTCGAAAGTGATGTTGGAGAGGAAGAAATCGAGCAAGCCGTCATGATTGACATCGGCGATGTCGATCCCCATCGCATTTGCAGTTTGGACATCCTCGAGACGGTCGGTGTCGTTGGTGAAGGTGCCGTCTCTGTTGTTGGTGTAGTAGCGTGTCGTCCCGGTATCGCCGACGATGATGAGTTCGGGGTAGCGGTCATTGTTCATGTCGCAGAATGCTGGGAGAAATCCGGAGACTCCGATTTCTTCGACTCCGGCTTCCGCGGTGACATCGGTGAAACGCCAGGTGTCGGTCTCGTCTGGTCCGTCATTGCGGAACAAGCGATTGGCGGCGCGGATGGAGTTGTATGCGGTGACGAAGAGGTCGAGGTCGCCGTCGAGGTCGTAGTCACCCCATGAGGATCCGGTTCCTTCTTTCTGATTCGTTCCCGGCGTGAGGTGGTTGACACCTGCGGATTCGGCGATGTCTGTGAATGACCAGTTGCCGTGTTCGTCAGGTCCGTTGTTTCGGTAGAGTTTGAGTTGACCTGGTTGAGGAGCGCTATCACCAGGTCCGAACGCGGTGACGAAGAGATCGAGGTATCCGTCGTTGTTGAAGTCAGCGGTGGAGGCGCCGAAGGAGTGGTAAGGACCTGCGACTCCCCACTCTGATGCTTGGTTAGTGAAGGTGCCGTCTTGGTTGTTGATGAAGAGCGAGTTGGGGTTCATCGAGCCGAGGTGGAAGATGTCGTCGTATCCATCGTTATTGAAGTCCGCGGCGACTCCGCCTGCGGTCATCGGTGAGTACAACTGTGCAGTCGAGAGGGCATTCTGCGAAGTGAGTCCGGCTTCTACTGTGCGTTCCACGAAATGGAGCTTTGGACCCCCTGCAAGAGCAGCGAGTGTAAAAGATGAGAGTGCAGATGCGAAAGCGATCGATCGAGGTGAGACCAACATACCACGAAACCTCGGCACGGACGCGACGATTCGCGCACACAGCGTTCCGCTGTGATGCCGTACCACTAGACTGTTGATTCGCGAGCAAGCACACGACACTTGCTCGGATCCTTCGGCGCACGGAAATATGCGTCGAGAGGCTCAACACGGTGGGGCTGTTGGTTGTGAATGCGAGACCTTTGCATTCACGAGCCTGAAACAAATTGGCACTTCAAACACCCCCACGGCGTTCGAGTGAACATTGGGCGAGATTACCAGAATACCCTGACTCTTGCAAGACCAAAGTCAAAGAATTCGGTGCATGGAATAGTGGTCTAGTGAGTGGTTTGTGCGATACGGAGGCGTTTGTTATGGGTCATGATGAGTGGGTCGCGCAGCGGGAATCTGGGATCGATGCGTTGGGAGCCGGGATCGATCGCGTTACGCAATGGGCGCAGAGCTATTTGAGATCGCTTGCGGATCGGGATGTTCGTACGGATGTCGAGTGGGGGGAGGTGTTGAAAGGGATTGAGCAATCGCCTCCGATGGAGGGGTGCTCGATTGAGTCGATTGAAGGATTGATTCAGGAAGCGGATAACGAGTTCGTGGAGCGTCTGGTGCATTGGCAGTCGCCGAGGTTCTTTGCGTACTTCCCATGCAGCAGCTCGGTTCCAGCGATATTGGGCGAGCTGATGAGCGCGGTGCTCAATGTGAATGGGATGTTGTGGTCGACTTCGCCTGCTTGCACGGAGCTTGAGGTCCGCGTGATGGACTGGTGCGCGCAGATGTTTGGACTTGATGACGGATTCCGGTTCGATCGCTCGGAGAAAGGCGGCGGGTGCATCCAGGGGACAGCATCAGAAGCAGTCGTGGCGGCACTGGTCGCGGCACGGCGGCGATGCACATCACGCGGCGTTGATCGCTCGAAGGTGACTGTGTATACAAGCGATCAGGCGCATTCCTCGGTGGTCAAGGCTGCGATGGTGTGCGGTCTGGCGGATGACGCCGAGGATCGGAGCCGAGTGCGTGTGATTGAAACGGATGCTGAGCTGCGCATGGATAGTGTGGCGCTCGAGCGATCGATGCGTGCGGATATCGAAGCGGGATTGGTTCCGATGATGGTGGTCGCAACAGTGGGGACGACTTCGACAGGAGCGGTGGATCCGCTTGGGTCGATTGCGGATGTGATCGGAGAAGTGGGTGGGCACAAGGCGTGGTTGCATGTCGATGCGGCGTGGGCGGGAGCGGCGGCGGTGTGTCCTGAGCATCGTGGGATGATGGAAGGCGTCGAGCGTGCGGATTCGGTGTGCATCAATCCGCACAAATGGCTATTGACGAACTTTGATTGCGATCTGTTCTGGGTGCGCGATCGTGATGTGCTTGTTGATTCGATGAGTATCACTCCGGCGTATCTGCGCGATAAAGCGAGTGAGAGCGGCGTGGTAGATTATCGAGATTGGCACATCGCGCTGGGACGACGGATGCGATCGCTCAAGCTCTGGATGGTGATCCGCTGTTTTGGGATTGAAGGGTTGCGTGAGCATATCCGAGGTCATGTCCAGCTCGCACAGCGGGTCGAGCGGTGGGTGGAGCAGAATTCACGCGTGGAGCTCGCGTGTGATCGCATGCTGGGGTTGGTGTGCTTCCGTGTTCTGGGGGATTCTGGATTGACGAGCGAGTTGGTGGAGCGTATCAATGCGCGCGGACGCGTGATGATCACGCATTCGACAGTCCCGATCGGGGAGGGCAGGGCTCAGGAGTCCATTGCACGCGTGAGTGTGGGGACGCCTGGAGTGGGGGAAGCGGACATCGATACTTTGATCGAAGAACTTGAAGAGGTCCTTGATTCGTTGTGCTGAAGCGTATTCAGCGGGCGTAGACTGAGGGATGCGAATGAATCATGTACAGATTCCGATCTTTGTCGGTTTGATGGTGGGGTGCTTGTTGATGCTCGGCGCGTGCAACAACGCGACCGTCTACAACGGTCAGAGCTATGCTGTGGGAGGGGAGGGGTTTGATGCGGATCGTGAGCGATTGATCGGGGTGATCCGCGAGGTGCTCACGGATCATCGCTTTGTGATTGATCGCGTCGATGCTCGGCGTGGGGTGGTGACTACAGCGTATAAGACGACTCAGGGGCTCGCGTCGCCTTGGGATGGGGAGCAGGGGTCGTTCAAGCAAGAGACTGCGGATCTGGTCAATCAGCATGAGCGCTCTGTGCGTGTTGATATCGAGAACGATGGATCGGTGATGGTGTCGGTGCTTGTGCAGCGCGTGCATCGTCCGGCGTGGCGCATCGAGACAGAGAGCATTTCACGATCCACGCACGCTGTCGTAATTGATTCGCAAGGAAAGCGGCAGCCTGCTCGGATCGTGACACCGATTGGTCAGGATGGGTTGCTCGCTGAGCGGATCGGTGAGGCGATTCGGAGCAAGCTGGTTAACGGTTGAGCCGCATTGCGCGGACACGCGATTCTGGATGCGGTTCGATGAACTCGCTCGCACCTGTTTGGCGGATCAGTTCGGGATCGATCTGCGGGCTATGCAACTGTGATGGTTTGGATTGATCTTTGTGACCAAGGGCATTGGCGATGAGTTGTCCTCGGCTTGAAGCGCCGAGCTTTTTGTGCAGGCTTTTGACATGATCATGCACAGTGTGCGGCGAGCGATCGATGGAGTCAGCGATCTCTCGTACTGAGCAGCCGAGAATGAGTTGATCGAGGATGACTTGTTCTCGTTGGGTCAACCAGCAGATCGAGTTGTTGGCTTGCTCGTTGCACATCGCGGCGGCTTTGTGGTTGAGGATGCTCATCACGGATGAGAACATGTCATGATCGAGCAGGTCCGCGGAGTTTGGGTTTGGCGTAGCGATACAGATCAGCGCGAGTTGTTGGGTTTGAGTGGAGTTCTGTGTCGCGCCAGCATTGATAAGAGGACAGTAGCTGACGAGTGTTTGCTGAGGTTGAGTGGACTTCCAGTGGTTGCTCGCGTCGCTGGCGTACCACTTCGGGAGCAGGATTTGAGCGTTCGAGATCAGTGGTTTGCTGAGTCCTGAGTGGTGGAGCTTGGAGTTCAGTGATCCGAGTTGCTCGAGCGTGGATCTGGACTCGAAGGGGTTCGTGGTCGCGGGGTGGTTGGGATTGCTCGATACGCCTGAGGCATCGGTGGATGCTCTGAGTGATTCTGTGTTGAGGTGGGCGATGATGACGGCAAACGCGGCATTGGGAGCGAGTTTGGAGAGCGCCTCGGCGGCTTGGGTTGGCCAATCTGCGGTTGGGGCGCACGGCAGAGTGGATACGGCGAAGACGCATTGAGCGAGCTTGTGAAGGTTGTCGTTCGTATTCGAAGTGTTGTGAATGTTACATTGCATGATCAGTTATCCGAGCAGGCAAAAACCTGTTCCATTGCTTATTTATCAGCGATTTAGAGCTCAGATATCGAGATCTCTTTGAGAATAGGGACAATGACCTAAGGTTGAATGGATGGATGGAATTACCTAGGAAATCATATTTTGAGAGCGTGTTCGTTCAAATTTGTGTGATGTGGATTGGTAAGTGTTCATTTATTTACTGAAAGATGGTTGATTGATTGTGGATTTCTGTGAAGTTTGCTGGTTTGAACGGGTTTTTGGCGCATATTGAACAGGTCTGTACCCCAGATGGGTAGCTCGGTTACAGGCTGGTCGCGGGACCGGTCTGTATTTATTGTTTGGGGTCAGGCAGTTTGAGGCGGGGACCGCCTTTGGAGAAGTGAATGTCCGCGATGTCTGGACAACATGGGTTTGTGTTTGAGCCGATCACTTGGCAGCCTGAGGTTTTGGCGCGGCTCGAGGATCGGCATCTCGTGGCGTGGGGTGATGATCTCCAAGTTCGGACTCGATTCGCAGCACAGTTCCAACAGTTTCTCTCGGGGATGGCAGACACACAAGTTTGTGTAATACACGGTCGTTCGATTCGCTCGATCGATGATCTGTGCGATCAGCTCGAGCGTTTGATTCCGGTGGATAAGTTGAGCCGAACGGTGGACGGTCCTCACGGGATTTCGTCACTGTTGCGTCAGCGTTGCACGATGCCCGGCCGTCGTCATGAGCGGATGCGGGTGTTCGTCTGGCATGACGCGGATCTGCTTGTGCGTCGTGATCGCGGATTGTTCCAGGACATGGCTGAAGTCATGGCGGGGGTGAGCGCCGAGATGGAATACGCTGACGATGGATTGTTGCTGATCCAACGGTGCGTGTATGTGGGGTCTTCGCGATTGATGCGTGAGGGTCGCCGGGTTGATTCGCGATTGAACTCGTGGTCGCCTGCTCCGATCGGTGAGATCCCGTTCTGGGGTTTGGTGAGTGGTCAGGTGACGCCTCGAACGGCTTTGTGCTCGATTGAGCGTTTGCTCGAGGATTCCGGTGTCTGATTCGAAAGAACAGATGGATCGGGAGTTGGCGGCTGAATGAGCCGTTTTTTTGTGCGCTTAATTCGGGTTGATGTGGTCTGCAGGATTGCTTTGGGTGCTTTGGTGTGCATTGATACGGCATGCGGATTATCAGCGGAGAGTATCGTCGTCGTAAGTTGCATCCACTTCCCAAGGGGGTGGAGACGCGTCCGATTCCGGACATGGTGAAGGAGGCGATGTTTAATCTGCTGCGCGGTCACTTTGAGGGTGAGGGGGTGATCGATGTGTTCGCAGGGTCTGGATCGGTGGGTCTTGAGATGGCGAGTCAGGGCGCGAGCCGAGTGGTGTGCGTGGAACGCGATCGTCGGATGGTGCGGACGCTTGAAGAGAATATTGAGATGCTGGGGTGCGGCGATCGTGTGGAGGTGGCGTGTTGTGATGCGCTTGGGCCGGCGACGCTTTCGCGTTGTCCCAAGCCGGCGCACATTGTGTTTATGGATCCGCCGTATGCGATGGTGTGGGATCCTGAGGGTTGGCCACGTGTGAAGAAGCAGTTCGAGCGTTTGATTGGGATGCTTGATGAGACGGGGTATGGGATCATTCGTACGCCTTGGCCCTTTTATCATCGTGAGCGGATTGATGAAGAGGGGGTGGATGCGGAAACGCAGAGCGGCGGAGCTCAGGCGACGGAGCTGATCGACGGCGAGGAGATGGTGGAGCTGAGCGAGGAGGATCTGGCGGCGCTGTGGGAGCAAGAGAGCGCGGAGGTCCATGAGGGGGGGCAACCGAAGTATCGGACTTGGGATATCTCGCTTGAGATGGAGGGGGCTGAGGGTCCTGAGACGCATGTGTACGGATCGACGGCGATTCATCTGTATATGCGCAAGCAGGATTGATTTGTTGCGTGATTCTGGTGGGATCTGCCTAGGAATTTGATGTGCTTCTGATGGTGCACAGCTGCATCATTGGTCTTCGATGGCGGTATATTGAGGGACCCTTGCTTTCGTGAGGAGATGTCTCGTTGAACCGGATTGGAGACGCTCGTTCGTGCGGCGGATTTGTTGTTTCATCTTGATTCTGCTCGGCGTGCTGGTTGTCTCGGCACGCGGTGATGACGAGTCTGTTCGCGTCAAGCGTGAAGTGCTCCGGTGTGGTCTTGAGGTGATTGTTTACAGCGATCCGGCTTTGGAGGACCAGACGACTCAGGTCTGGACGCGGATTGGTCGCGGCTCGATGAGTGAGCGGGACGGCGAACGCGGGGCGTCGCTGATCGCGGCACGCGCGGCGATGCACGGCGTTGGGGAGTTCTCTCGTGAAGACATGCTCGCGATGATCGGGGTCGATCCGGAATCCGAGGGGTATATCGGCATCGAGGATCGAGGTGGGGTGATGGTGCTGAATGGGCATGTGGCGTTCATGCTGGAGGTACAGGAAGCAGGGGATGTTTCGGATGGGATCCGCGTGGCGCGTGGTCTGTTGGATGGATACTCGCCGGGGGATGAAGCGATCGGTGTGGTGCGTGAGGGGGTGCTTGAAGAACTCAAGGCGATGGAAGAAGAGCGCGGCGAGCGCTGGGCGTACATGCAGTGGCTTCCAGAGCTGCTTGATGGGAGCGGGTTCTCTCGGATGGCGATGCCGAGTCTGGACGAGTGCGCGGCGCTGGATGCGGATACTGTGCGGGCGTTTGTGGATCGTGAATGGAACGCGGGACAGTCGACGCTGTTGGTTGTGGGTGATGTTGATCCGAATGGTGTCATTGCGAAAGCGAGATCAATCCTCGATGGCTGTGGTGCGGGTGAGCAGACGACGCTGAGTGCGGTGGAGATCATCAAGCCGAGTGTCGAGGGGCGCGTGGCAACGATCGGGGTGGAAGAACTCGGCGGATCTCGGCTCGGGATGGTGTGGTTTGGTGATGAGCGTGAAGTGATCTGGGAGGATGAGGGGCATTCGCTGGCGCTGTCGATGACACTGTGCGGCGAGGCGATGCGGTATCGCGTGAATCGGATGCTCCGAGCGGAGTTTGAAGCCGTGGTCGATGCTCGTGTTGAGG
>WUAJ01000059.1 GCA_009827215.1 Phycisphaeraceae bacterium | reverse complement strand
AAGATGGTTTCGATCTGATCGAGGGTCAAGCCGCGAGCTTTGAGGTCGAGCTGGATACCCGTGATGCCTTCGCGTGTGCCCGAGACCTTGAAGTCCATGTCGCCGAAGAAGTCTTCTTCGCCGATGATGTCGGTGACGAGGACTTCGTTCTCGTCGTTCTCATCCGCGAAGCGACCCACGGTGATCCCTGCACAGGTGTTGGTGATAGGGACACCAGCGTCCATGAGAGCGAGACAGCCGCCGGTGACGGATGCCATCGAGGACGAGCCGTTGGATTCGGTGATGTCCGAAACGAGGCGGATGGTGTATGCGAACTCTTCAGGTGATGGGAGAATCCCGAGCAGCGAACGCTCAGCGAGTGCACCGTGACCCACTTCACGGCGACCAGGTCCCATGATGCGACCCGCTTCACCGACGGAGAATGGGGGGAAGTTGTAGTGCAGGTAGAACTTCTTGGAGTACTCAGGGAGCAAGCCGTCGATGATCTGCTCATCGCGGCCAGTGCCGAGGGTACAGGAGACGAGCGACTGAGTCTCACCGCGCTGGAAGAATGCGGAGCCGTGGGTGCGAGCGAACTGTCCGACAGACATCTCAAGCGGACGGATCTCAGTCCGGCCACGGCCGTCGGCACGGATGCCCTTCTCGACGATCAGCTTGCGGGTGATCTTCTTCTCGAGCTTGCGGAACGCTTCAGTAGCTTGACGATTCGCGGCTTTCGTTGCTTCCCATTCAGCAGGGGTGCCGCTGTCGTTGATCGGGAACTGCTCCATGACGGATGCTTTGATCTCAGCGACGCGATCACCACGATCGTGCTTGCCTTTGATCTGACGCGCTTCGGTGAGGTCCTTCTCGCAGATGGAGACGACCTTGTCCATGATCTCGTCTGGGATCAGGTTGAGGTGGTCACCCATGCGAGGCTCGATGCCGACCTTCTTGACGAGTTCTTCGATGAGCTCGAGGATCGGCTTGACGCCTTCTTCGTATCCGAACTTGATCGCGGCGTGGACATCCTCGTCCGGGACTTCCGCAGCACCGACCTCGATCATGTTGACGCCGTCCTTGTGACCCGCGATGACGACATCCATATCGGAGAAGTCGAGCTGGGACACGGTTGGGTTGAGGACGAACTGAGCGCCGTCGTCGGTGAAGATGCGAGCAACACGAACGGTCGCGAGCGGTCCTTGGAACGGACAATCAGAGATCGACAGAGCAGCCGCGGCGCCGGTACCAGCGATGACATCCGCGTCGTTCTCGCCGTCGTGGCTCATGACCCAGCACTGCATCTGAACTTCTTCGATGAAGCCGTCTGGGAAGAGCGGGCGGATCGGACGATCGATCATGCGCATCGTGAGGACTTCTTTTTCGTTGGGAGCGCCTTCACGCTTGCGGAATCCACCTGGGAACTTGCCTCCTGCAGAGAGTTTCTCGCGGTAGTCAACCTGCATCGGGAAGAAGTCGAGTCCCGGGCGTGGGGTCGCACGCATACAGGTACACATGACGGTGGTTTCGCCGTGCGAGATCAAGAGCGCGGAGGTCGCGAGCTTCGCGATCTTCCCGGTCTCGATGCGCATCATCCGGCCGCCGATTTCCTTTTCGACGACGATTTCTTTGGTGGTCATTCTATTTTACCTCAGGGTCGTGTGCGGCTGCGAGGATTCCGCGTGCGGGGATGGATCTCGTGCGGCGCACCCTGATCGATCCCGGTGTACAAGCCCTGTCCTCGCATCACAAGAGGCAGAAGGCGTAAGACATCTCATTCAAACACACTCAATGGGTTCTTGATGTCCAGCGCCGACTGCCGCTCTGCGAACAGGGCTCTTGGTTCAACAAACAAAAACCCGCGTGCTGTGTCCAGCACACGGGTCGAGGAGATCTTACTTACGCAGTCCCAGACGCTTGATCGTGTCGAGGTATGCATCGCGGTTGGTGCGAGCGAGGTAGCGGAGCAAGCGGTTGCGCTTGCCGACCATCATCACGAGGCCGCGGCGGTTGTGCATGTCCTGCTTGTTCTCACGCAGGTGCGTCGCGACTTGCTTAATTCGCGCGGTCAAGAGAGCGATCTGGACCTCTGGGCATCCGGTGTCGCCTTCGCTGCGTCCAAACTCTTTGACGATCTGGGCTGTTTCTTCACTGGTCAATGGCATGGTTTCATTCCTTCCGTCGCGGTCGAGGATGCACAGGACATTCCGAACAGCACTCGCCGCCAAACCTATTGGCTACCCACCACTTGTGGGACGGCAAATCATAGACCTCCTGAATCCAAGAACCCAGTTTTTCAGACTCAACGAGTTATGGATTCGCACGATGGACACTCGATTTTTGTCCCAGAATCGGTCATTTCTGCAAGTCGATGATGATTCCAAAAACCAAGCGACAGGATTCCAAGACAATAGATTCAGCATGAATCGATCCCAGTCCGCCATCCTCACTGAGCTTCTGGTGCTCCAAGCACAGAGCGGGTCTCGACGGGCGATGAATCAGCTGGTCGAACTCTGGACCCCGAAGCTTGCTCGCAGAGCGTATCGGCTCACGCAAGATCACGAAGGGGTGCAGGAGGTCATCCAAGAGTCATGGATCGGGATCGCGCGTGGGATCGCTCGGCTTCGAGACCCCTCACGCTTCGGCGCGTGGGCGCTTCGCATCGTCCACAATCAGTCCGCGGACTGGATCCGAGAGCGAGCACTCCATCGACGGCACACTCTCCAGACAAAGGAACACGCATCGAAATCAAACCAAACGGATCACCCCTCAACTGAAGAAACCGAACTGATCCGAATCGCGGTGAGCACGCTGGATCCCAAACTCCGCGAGGTGGTGTACCTGTTCTATATGGACCAATGCACAATCGAGCAGATCGCGATTGTGCTCAACATCCCACAAGGCACGGCGAAGACCCGACTCGCGCGTGCTCGATCAATACTCAAGTCACAGCTCGAAAGGAGCACCCGATGAATAATCTCGATGACCAAATCCGCAAAGCACTGAATCCAAGCGATGCCGAGATGCTCGGCGATCCGGATGATGGACTCCGCGTAGATCAGCTGGTGATCTCAACATTCCGGAGCAGACACTGGATCATGACTGTTCCAATTGTAGTTGTTTCGTTGGTGGTGTTTGCACTCTCCATTTGGTGCCTGGTCCGGTTTTTCGATGCGACTGAAGTTCAGCACATGATCGGCTGGGCGATGGGTGTCATCACAGGCACCTTTATGATTGGATTCATGAAAGTCTGGTTCTGGATGGAGATGCAGCGGATCGCGATCACGCGTGAGGTCAAAAGGGTCGAGCTGCTCTCCGCGCGATTGATCCAGAAACTGGACCACTCGAATCAAGAGTCGCTGGTCTGAAATGAGCCATACTTGGATCGTTTAGACTATCATCTGGCATGAGCCAGCCAACCCTCTCCAATCGCGTCTCGACTCTCAAGCCATCGATTACCGTCGCGCTCAACAATCGTGCTAAGGCGATGAAAGCGTCGGGGATTGATGTGCTCAGTTTCGCGGCTGGTGAGCCGGACTTTGATACGCCGCAACCGATCAAGGACGCCGCGATCAAAGCGATCCAGGACGGACAGACCAAGTACATGCCCACGCTCGGCGACATGCCCACGCGTGAGTGCATCGCTGAGAAGCTCACGAAGGAGAACAACATCCAGGGACTGACGGGCGAGCACATCGCGATCGGTGTTGGGGGAAAGCATGTGCTCTACTCCTCGATCCAGTGTCTGTTTGATCCGCCTGCGGTTGGTGAGGATCCTTGGGAGATGCTGCTCCCAACTCCCGCGTGGGTTTCGTATCGTCCGGTGTGTGAACTCTCCGGAGGCGTGGTCAAGGAGATCGTCGCGGGACCTGAGTCGGACTTCTGCATCACTCCAAAGCAGCTCCAAGACGCGATCACCCCTCGCTCGCGGCTGTTGATTCTGAACTCCCCATCCAACCCCTGCGGCACGATGTACTCAGAACAACAGATCCGCGATCTTGCGAAGGTGATCCACGAAGCCGTGGACATCGCGCCGAATCTGGTCGTCCTCACGGACGAGATCTACGAGAAGATCGTCTACGGCGAGCACCACCATTTCTCGATCGGATCGATCCCCGAAATCGCGGAGCGCGTCATCACGCTCAACGGCATGTCCAAGGCGTACGCGATGACCGGTTGGCGGATTGGATACGCCGCGATGCCGGGAGAGTTTGGCAAGTCGCTAATCAAGGGGATCGGGAAGCTCCAGGGACAGATGACGACGAACATCACGAGCTTCAACTATCCCGCGATCCGCGAGGCGCTGACCAACGAGTCCGTCGCGGGGACGGTCGAGGAAATGCGCCTTGCGTTCGCGAGCAGAGCGAGGCTCATCCAGTCTCGTCTCGCTGAGATTCCCGGAATCACCTGCCCCACCCCCACTGGCGCGTTCTATGTCTTCCCAGAGGTGTCGTGCTTGTTCGGAAAGACAACACCCAAGGGTATGAAGATCACGGACTGCGCGAGCTTGTCTGAAGCAATGCTCGACGAGGCGCACATCGCGTTCGTCCCGGGCAACGACTTCGGAGGGTGCGGCCCAAATCACGTCCGCATCTCCTTCGCGTGCTCGGATGAGCAGATCAACGAGGGAATGGATCGGTTCAAGAAGTTTGTTGAATCGTTGAACTGAGCGGACGATCCAGCCGATAAGTCGGCATGGACCTGCAGCAAGACCAATCATTCCCATCACTGAAACTCGTCGGCGACATCGAGCTCAAGCTCTGTCCGGAGTGTCAAGGAGTTGGATCGGTGCCATGTCCACAGACAGTTGCGGTCCGCACGCTCGGACTCAACGCGGTGCCCTCACTCCAGCCCTCGACTGGTCATCCGATCCCATGTCCTTCCTGCAATGGGAAGAAGATCGTGACGAACTGCGGCTAAGCGTCGAGTCGCATCACCACTTCATCGATTTCTTCGCCTCGCCCGTGTGCGAATCCTCGTTCCTCGGCGACGAGCGTGAAGCCGCATTTCTCCATGGAGCGGATGGACGCGATGTTGTCCTTCGCGGCTCTCCCGTTGAGCGGACGAACCGATTCGATCTGGACAAACTGCGAAAGCGCTTCGGTCGCGATGCCCTTGTTCCAGTGGTGGTGGTCGATCCAGTAGGTGATCTCGCGATCCCCCATCATGTCGAAGCTCATGATGTGTCCGACGAGCTTGCCGTCGAGTTCGATGGAGCGTTTGAGGATCGCGTCGCTGTTCATGAGCTTTGCCCAGTGCGCATTGAAGTGCTCGCGGTTGCTGGGGTCCTCGTGGACGAACGCCGCCATGTGCTGAGCGGGTTTGTGCTGCATGTGCTCGTAGAAGACGGGCAAGTCCATTGGCTCGATTGGACGCAACTGAATCATCATGGTCTCGATGGTGCTCGCACAGGGCTCGGTGCGTCGATCTCGACAAGATCACGCCGCAAATCCCAGAGCAGGGTCTTTGCAGAGACCGGAGTCGGCTCTGATGCGTCACGCAGCGTTACGAGTCGGTTCTCATCTGCGAATGCGAACATCGTTTCCTTTGCAGCGTCATAAATCGCGTGGTCTGACAACAATGTGCGCTGCAGATCAGTGAATCGCACGCGTCCGCTCGCTTGAGCGCTCTGCATGGTAATTGGAGCCGCGGGATCGGCGCTCGTTGATCCAGTGAATGCTGCTTCGAGTTGATCGCATCCGAGCTGCGAGACGCGTCCGGTGGTCAGCGATTTGTGGCGGATGTTGACTTCTTCGAGAACCAGCGCGTTCCCTGAGGCGCGATCGAGGTTCATCGATCCGAGCCAGGTCATGCGTGTGAGTCCGGGTCCCGAAGTGTTTGGCATCACGCTGGTCGAATCCGCAGGCTGCCCGCCCGGCTCGTCCTCGGAACGATCCATGAGCACAAGCATGCCTTTGGTCGGAACACGCAGGATTTGTGATCGGTTATCAGCGATGAGTTGCGATCCTTCGAGGTACATCACCCCCACCGCTCGCTCTGGATTCGCTGGATCGTAAGTCCGCGACTCTACACTCGCTGGAATCGAATCGGCGCCTGGCACAGCTCGACCAAACGCGCGTGCTTCGATGAGTTCACGCTCTGGTTCATCCGCAGTCGCGACATCGGGATTGGTGATCTGCCCAGTCCCAGGCGCTGGGGTCAGGTCGATCTCCAATCGGTCCGCTTTGAGCGTGTCGAGTGTGTACGCGTCAGGTGTTGAAACAGCGACGACATCGCCGGCGCACTCGATCGAACCCAGCGCGTCATCGAATCGCATGGACTCTTCCCAAGTAACACGGAGGTGTCCGCTCGCAAGTCCACTCTCCATACCTTCTGCGGCGATGTCGTGGTCAAACACTCCAGCGCCATTGACAAGGATAGATCTGGATCGGGTGTTGATGAGGATGTTTCGGCCTTGGATAATCGACCCACCCTGTCCAGCCTTTGCGAGTTCGCTGTCCTCGCTAAGGATGTGGATCGTGTCCTCATCGGAGTTGAGATCGATCCGATGACCTTCAGCGGTGGTCTCATTCTCGCCGAGGAACTTGGTTTGTCCGATCGCATGCGCCCTTCGGATGCGTGTTTGTCCGTCCATTTCACGCATGAGATACGCTTCGAGCGCTTCGGTCTCCACACGCCCGTCTTCAGAAATCCCGAGCACTTCTCCGACCGCTTCGAGCTTGGTGGGTGTCACTCCGGATTCGCTTTGAAGAGGCGCAAACGAGATAACCATCGCATCCGCGGCGAGCGAACCAGAATCGGATTGCATCGAACCAAGCTTGAGCTCAAGCGACTCCAGTGCGGTCTCGATGGTTTGATCGGTATTGAGTTCGGCTCTGAGTGACTCGGCTCGGATCACAGCATCGGCGCGTGTGCCGAGCACACTCCCCTCGAATCTCGCGGCTTTCAGTCTGCTTGTGAGATCACCCGATTCATTCTGCGCCAGTGTGAAACGAGCACTCTCCGTCCAATCGATCTGAGCGCGAGGTTCATCCGTCGCTTGGATCGACTCCAGTCTTCCAGCTGAATCGATGGTGATAATCCCTGTATCAAGATTCGATGTCAGCTCTTGTGCATGAAGCGTCCCGGCTTGATCCGCGGAGAGGTTGATGGGTCGATCGCTGCTGCCTTGCAAAGTGAGCGTGGCGCTCGTCGCGCCATAGGTGAGTGTATCAACGGCTCCTTGGAATCCCTGGCTTGGCGCATCGAAGACCACTCGCTCCTGGTCGCTAAAGGTGAATGCGAGTTGTTCACTTGAGAGAGCCGTGGATTCAGGGTCTTCGATCGGACGGACGACCAATGGCCCATCCCAAGTCATCACGACATCACCCTCATTGGGTTGGCGATTGCTTGCTTGAACTGTTGAGTTGCCTGGAGGTGTGGTTAGTGGTGCTGGGTCCTGATTCGCCGCTTCTTGTCGATTTGAATCCTGATTGACGATCTGCGCAGAAGGCTGTTTCGTCGATGTTGAGGGAGTCACTGCTGCGGGCTGAGTGGATGGACTCTCTGTCCCGCTATTCACTTGTGTCTGCGGCTCGGCGAAGCGTACTTGCTTGATCGCATCAGCATCCAACGCGCCATCGATGAGCATTGCCCAAATATCGAGTGTGTCTGCTTGCAATGTGCCTGTCCCGACCAGATCCACTTTGACCGAATCCTTGATCTCAATGTGATACGGCTGCTCTTTGGGTTGCTGTATCGGATCGCTTGTTTGGACCTCATCTTGCAGCGCGATGCTCGGATACGCAACAGTCGCGAGTTTGTATGGAGCATGCGTTGGTCTTCGCTCTGAGCGAGTGACCTTTGTGGACTTCTCTACTCCGGGACGGAGGATCAGTTGCTCTCCTTGGCGCACATCGATCAGTTCCACGCGCCCCTTGACCTCGTTGAGCATCACAGTCAAGTTGTGTCCAACAAAGGAGAGTCCAGCAGAGTCGATGGTGAATCGGCCTTCGGAAGTCAATCGGTGATATCGACGCTCGAACTCGACGGGCTCATCAAAGATTGCTGTCACGGATGGCTCTTGATCCGCGCTGTTGTTGATCCCCATGGCGCTTGCGACTGGATCAGAGACTATCTCATCGAATGAGTGGATCGTCACATTTCCTTCGAGCGTACCGGAATCGGGCGCCTCGTTCGGATCCGGCATTACAACGACCCCTCGATCCGCTGTGATGTGGACCCGGCGACCATCACGCATGAATATCCAAGCATCGGGATTTACGAGTCGGCGTCGTCCACCCCCCATAGGTTCGAACTGATCAGCTTCCAGTGTTCCTGCAACGCGGGTTGGATCATCACGATCGACAATCGTCACGAGCATCCGTGCTCCCTGCTCTAGATCATTCAGATCAGGAATCTCGCTTGGATCATCAGGAAACAGGTTGTCAGGATTTGACGGCGTGGCGACTGCAGTCGAGTTCATTGATCGCCAAACAATGATCGCGAAGACGATGAACATCACTGATGCGATCGTCAATCCGATCATTCTTGGGGATGGGCCGCTCGGTCCGGGCATGGCTCAATCCTAGTTCAGCGCTCCTACCATGGCTCAATGTCGCATCAAATGCCTTCGGGAACCAACTCAAGCACGCTCAGGTGGACATCGTCCGATCGTTTAATCGTCGATTCGGATGGACAAACCATCGCGATTATTCAAGAGCATGATGTACTGAGCATCCTCAAACACTGGTCCGATGCGTACACAGACCAGACCATCGTGATCCCTTGCGGTGAGCATCTGCAGTCCGATCCCGAACCCTCTGCGGCATTGCTCAGTCAATGGTCGCAAGATTCATGGGAGCCATTCAACGATGCCTTGAACGAGATTCTGGATCGAGCAGCAGGAATGAACACCAAGGTCATTATCCTCCCAGGTGCCGGAGGTCGGCTCTCTGACGCGATCTGCACGCTCTCATGGGCCGCGAACCACCAAAGCGTCCCGCTGCTGATCGATCCGGCGCGTTGGTTGACGCCTTCGATGATGCGGGATCTCAAAGATCACCTGATCCGCTTCAACACGCTCTGCGAGGAGCTCCCGAATATCTGGGGGGTTGCGATACGGAGCGTGCAAGCCGAATCGGAGAATGTGCTTGCGCCTTGTCCGATCGGGAGCGGATTGATCGACGAGCAGCTGCTCAACGACACGATCCGGACGATCTCGGCTCCACGCTTGATCGTGTGCAAGTGAATCAGATCCGATCCCCTGAAGCGTCTGAATTGACTACAATCCAGCCATGAGCACCGCTGAGAAACAGTCGATCAACCACCCCACCTTCGCGCTTGTCAAAGCCGAGTTCCCGAACTGCACCTTTAAAGCGACGCAGTTCCGCGACCAGCCGACGCTGATCGTTGACAAGGCGGACTTCCACAAGGTCATGACCTTCCTCAAGAACGACGAGCGTTGCTGCTACGACTTCTGCTCCGATGTCACAGGCGTCGACTATCTCAACTATCCAGCAAAGACCGAGGGACGATTCGCGGTCATCTACAACCTCTGCTCTTACTCGCGCACTGATCGTTTCTTCGTGAAGGTATTCCTTGATCCATCGATCCCAACCGATGGCAACGAGAATGATCCGGCGCTCGAAATCGATTCAGTCTGCGATCTCTGGCCGGGCGTCGAGTGGACCGAGCGTGAGGTCTACGACATGTACGGCATCCGCTTCATCAACCACCCCGATCTCCGCCGAATCCTGCTCTGGGAAGACTATCCGGCGCATCCGCTCCGGAAGGATTACCCACTCCGCGGACGAGGCGAGCGTGAGGACTACCGCATCGTGGATCGCACGAGCTCATAAATCACAGTAAATCTCAACTCTTAAGATTCTGAAGTTGTGACTGCAGCTGCTGTACCAAAATCACATTTATGACACAAAGTATGAGTTGCATGAAGTGCGCAATCAACGCATACCAAGCTCCGTGCTCACCCAATGCTCCTCCGTCAGAAAACAGCATCACAGCCCCTATTGCTAGCCCGAGGCAAGCCAGCATGCTATACACAACATTGATCATCAAGACTCCACTCAACTTGCGTGGATTTTGAAATCGTGTCGTCCACAAGAAAAAGAAGCCAATGGTACTGTGGATCAATAATGGCATCACGATTAAAGGTAGTGAATCATCGTCCCACTGAGCCCCAACTCGGCGAGAGATATTCTCGAACATCATGACTGCTGAAAGACATACAACTGCGACATGACTCATCCGAAGCAGCTTCCACAATCGCATTGCTTTCCTCGGATACTGATCCAACGCCATTAACTCCTGTAAGCTCAGTGCGGCTGATACAAACCTTTGGCTTTGAGCAAGTGCGCGATCGCATCGCGTGCGGCTCCGCGTCCACCTTTGCGTGCGGTGATGAACGCCGCGGCTTCGAGGACCTCGGGTTCCGCGTCGTGAACCGCCATTGGGAATCCGATCCGATTCAAAGCAGGCAGATCCGGCCAATCATCCGCGAGGTACGCGATCTTGGAAGGATCGGTCCCGGTTTTCTCGATGATAACATCGAGTGCTTCGGATTTGTCCTTTGAACCTTGGATGATCAGATGTGGGTCGACTTTAAGCGTTGCGAGTCGAAGTTTGAGTGCTTCACCAGAGCGTCCTGTGATGATCGCGATCTGGAAGCCGTGGTTTAGCCAGAGGCGCATCCCGAATCCGTCGCGGACGTTGAACTTCTTTGTTTCCGAGCCGTCGTCGTTGATGTTGATCGTCGCGTCGGTGAGTACGCCGTCAACATCGAAAATAATCAGCTCGATCTGCTCTGGGTCCGTGTGAGTTTTCTTGGTCATGGCTGCTCTCGTACGAGTTTCATCGCGATCAGGTCCTGGACGTCCAGCATCCCCAGCGGCTTGCCTTGCTCGTCCACAATCGGGATCTCGTCGGCGCGGTACTCGCGGAACATCGCGACCGCGTCCGTTGCTTTTGCGGATGAATCGAGCGTGCGTGGATTCTTGGACATCACCTCGCTCATCGGTTTCTGCAGATCATCCGGATTGCTCAGCACCAAGCGGCGCAGGTCCGAGTCGGTAAAGATCCCGCTCAGCTTCCCATCCGCATCCGTCACCAGCAGAGCGCCTGGACGACGCACGACACGCGCCGCCTCGTTGAGCGCCTCATGCACGGTGTCTGTCTCACGCGCGATCGGGAGGTTGTCTCCCGCTTTGAAGCGGACCAGCTCCATCGCGGGACGCAGGAGCGAGCCGAGCTGTCCGCCGGGGTGTCTGGCGTGGAAATCTGCGTGACTGAACGATCGACGGCGAGCCGCCGCCAGCGCGATCGCGTCTCCGATCGCAAGTGCGACAGTCGTCGAGCTCGTCGGCGCGAGG
>WUAJ01000058.1 GCA_009827215.1 Phycisphaeraceae bacterium | reverse complement strand
TTGTGCGGTGACGGCTCCGATTCCGGTGATGAGGACTGGTGTGGAGATGGCGAGGTCGATGGAGGGGACACAGGTCGCGGATCCGAGGACGATTTCTCCTGTACGGGTGTCGGTGATGAGGATGGACCAGGTCGCGGAGGCGGGGTTCGCGGCCGCGGCGAGGGCGATGGTTGATGCGGCGAGGGTGGTCTTTACAGGGGTATATAAAGAGGTTTGGAGACGGCGGTTGGGGCGGGATTTGGTGGTGAGGGAACGCATGTATGATGAAGCTACCAGAACTGGGGGGATATTCCAAGAAAAAACGGTTGATGTTTGGGTGGCGTGGTGGGGTGAATTTGATCGGATTTGGGGTGAGTTGTTTCGGTGCAGCTGGGGTGATGGATTCGGCTGGAGGTTGGTGTTGGGAGAGAATTTTGGATATTGGTGTGAGTTGATAAGGTCAAGCGGGGCAATTGGTTGACCATGGCGGGGGGGTGGGTATGATCCCATCCCGCTCGGTCGGTTGGCCGGGCGGTGTTTGTGCCGCTGTAGCTCAGTGGTAGAGCGCACCCTTGGTAAGGGTGAGGTCGAGAGTTCAACTCTCTCCAGCGGCTTTTGCTCGGCACAGACTGGGTTCGGTACGGCTTGTTTTGGTTGTTCCGGGGCTGGTTGAGCGGGGTGATATTGGATTGTTCATGGGTTGATCGCGAACGGTCGGCTCACATAACGGAATGAAGCGGCCATTGTACTGAGCTGATCGCTAGCAGGCCGCGACAGCAACTTAGATAGAGGATACGAACAATGGCAAAGGGAACCTTTGAGCGGAACAAACCGCACGTGAACGTCGGAACCATTGGTCACATTGACCACGGTAAGTCGACACTTACCGCAGCTCTTGTTGCTCGCGCGGCAGCCAAGGGTTTGTCTGAAGCAAAGTCGTACGCGGACATCACCAAGGGTGGTACAGTGCGTGACTCGAACAAGACCGTGACGATTCACTCGTCGCACGTTGAGTATGAGACTGAAGGTCGTCACTACGCACACGTGGACTGTCCTGGTCACGCGGACTTCGTGAAGAACATGATTACTGGTGCTGCTCAGATGGACGGCGCTATTCTCGTTGTTGCTGCGGACTCGGGTCCGATGCCTCAGACTCGTGAGCACGTGCTGCTCGCTCGTCAGGTGGGTGTGCCTTACATCCTCGTGTTCATGAACAAGGTTGACCTTGTTGACGACGACGAGCTTCTTGACCTCGTTGAGATGGAAATCCGTGAGCTGCTCGACAAGTACGAGTTCCCTGGAGACGACACCCCGGTTATCCGTGGTCAGTCGAAGGCTGCTCTTGAGAACCCAAGCGATGACGCGATCTGTGCACCGCTTGATGAGCTCTTTGATCAGCTCGATAGCTACATCCCAGAACCAGAGCGTGAGAACGACAAGCCGTTCCTCATCTCGGTTGAAGATGTGTTCTCGATCAAGGGTCGTGGTACTGTTGCGACCGGTCGTGTTGAGCGTGGTGAAGTCAAGGTTGGCGACGCTGCTGAGATCGTTGGTCTCTCGAAGGAGAACCAGGCGACCACCATCACTGGTGTTGAAATGTTCAACAAGACTCTCGAGTCGGCGATCGCTGGTGACAACTGTGGTGTGCTGATGCGTGGTGTTGAAAAGAACGACATCACTCGCGGTCAGGTGATATGTAAGCCTGGCTCGATCACTCCGCACACCAAGTTCAAGGGTCAGGTCTATGTTCTGACCAAGGACGAGGGTGGTCGTCACACTCCGTTCTTCGCTGGTTACAAGCCTCAGTTCTACTTCCGTACGACTGACGTGACTGGTCAGGTTCTCAACCTGTTCGGCGACGGCGGCGCGAAGGCTGAGATGTGCATGCCTGGCGATAACGTGACCATGGAAATCGACCTTGGCGAGAAGCCAGTGGCGATGGAAGCGGGTCTTCGTTTCGCGGTTCGTGAAGGTGGCCGGACCATTGGTTCGGGTACTGTGACCGAGATCCTCGAGTAAGTGATTGCTTGAGACGGCTGGGCTTTGTGCTTGGTCGATGTATCACAAAAGATACTTCCCCGGCCCGAAGGTGGAAGCTTTCGGGCCGGTTTGATGAAAGGGTTTCGTGCGGATGGCTTGCTGGTGGCTTGCTTGAGGCGCGGGGCACGATGAAAGAGGAGGCCTGTCATGGCCAAGAAGAAAGCTGGAGCTCGTGAGTATGTGTGGTTGCAGTGCACCGAGACTGGTGACTTGAACTACCGGACGAGCATCAATGTCAAGGGCGGCATCAGTGATCGCGTGAAGGAAGGGTACAACAAGTACTGCCCTCGTTTGCGTAAGCACACGCTGCACAAGATCAAGCGTAAGTAACTCGCTGTTCGCTTGCTGGTGCTGTATTGCTCTGCGCTGGTGTATGCGGATGGTTTTTGATTGCTACGGCAGTAGCTCAGTCCGGTAGAGCAGCGGATTCCAAATCCGCCGGTCGTAGGTTCGAATCCTTCCTGCCGTGTTTTGAATGATTTGCTGGGGTGGGTGATCCGGAGTGGATCATGCTGGTGGCGCATGTGGGTGGTATGAGGACTGCGTTTCTATGGCACTTGGTATTTACAAGCAGGGACAGGGGTACTGGATCCGTCTGATGACGGCGGTGTTCGTGGGGATTCTTGTGCTTGCGGGTGCTGCATGGGGTTGGGGTCAGGCGGGAGCGGTCCGGATTCCGGCGCGGACCTGGACATACTCGCTTGTGGACACGCAGCTCAATAACGGGAACGCTTCGGTTTCTGGCGAGACTGTGGTGTTGATGGGGTATGTGGGGGCGAGCGATGACATGCAGGAGATCGGGCGCGCGGTGATCGAGGAGTTTACTCCGGATCGCGGGAGCAGCTCAACACTTGTGATCGGGAGCTTTGATTCAGATGACACGAGGGACATCGCGGGTGACGCGGAGCGTGTTGTTGTTGGGAATCCGGATTCGCCGACGATGGGTGCGGCGGTGCGGAGCGCGACGAACACTCCGATCTTCCCGGTGCAGTATCTGCAGACGGGTGTCGCTTCGACGATCCTGTTGGTGGGCGCGATCTTCTTGTACTGGTATGTGGGGGTTGCGCGGCGTCCGGTGGAGTTCTTGATCGCGTCTGACGGCGAGATGAAGAAGGTGAACTGGACTTCGTACCGCGAGGTGAAGGGTTCGACGATCGTGGTGATCGTGGCGACCTTCCTGATTGCGGGGATCTTGTATCTCGTGGATATGGGGTTCTCGTTCTTGTTCAGCGCGATCGGCGTGCTGGAGCGGTGATCTTTGGGGTGATGGCACTTTGCATAAGCGGGGCTATGGATGAACGAAGAAATGAACAACGAGCAATCGCAGGTCGGGACAGAGACCAATGAGTCGGCTCCTGAGGTTGTGACGACGGACGCGGCGCAGGATGCGATCGCGGATGCCCCAAGTGCGACCGATTCTGCGTCGGATTCTGCTCCTTCTGTTTCGGGGACGACGGTGAGCAATCTTCGTGAGGATGAGCCTCAGATCGAGGGGCGGATCGGTCTTGATGAGCCTTTGGTTCAGGACGGGATGCAGTGGTTTGTGCTTCGGGTTGCTTCCAACAAGGAGAACTCGGTTCAGCAGACGCTGCTCCGCAAGATCCAGATCGAGAACATGACGCACCTGGTTGGTCGCATTCTTGTTCCTACTGAGAAGATCAAGACGATCAAGGGCGGCAAGACCAAGATCAAGGAAGAGAAGCTGTACGCGGGGTATGTGTTTGTCGAGATGCGTCTGGAAGATGACGGGCGCATTCCGCAGGACATCTTCTTCTTGATCAAGGAAACGACCGGCGTCGGTGACTTCATTGGCACGGCTGGGCGTCCGACTCCGATGGAGATGCACGAGGCGGAGAAGATGCTGCTTGATTCGCGGAAGCCTGAGGACGAGCCGACTGTGAAGTTGATGTTCGAGAAGGGCGAAAATGTGACGATCAAGGAGGGCGCGTTCGAGAACTACGAGGGCACGGTGGACGAGTTGTTCCCAGAGAAGGGGATGGTTCGCGTGCTGGTTTCGATCTTCGGGCGTCAGGCGCCTGTGGATCTGGAAGAGTGGCAGATCGCGAAGGTCGAGGATTCCTGAATGGTTTCTTGATCTGTTCCTTGGACTGTTCCTTGGTTGGGGTAGCGTGATCGCTGTTCAATAAAGATGATTCTTTGGAGCCCGTTCGGTTTGAGCGGGCTCTTTGATTTTTGAGGGTTGCAATAACTCAGAGGGAAGGTGTGCGATGAGCACGAGAGCAGGATTGGTTGGTTCGGTGTTGGGGACAGGGTGTGTTGTGGGGCTGACTGTGGTCATGGGGCTTGGTGGGTGCTCGGCTGTGGAGACGAGTGGCACTGAAGCGAGGCGATATGACGGGTTCGGGAACTACTCTCGCACGATCACGACGGACTCGCGCAAAGCGCAGGCGTGGTTTGATCAGGGGATGCAGCTGACTTATGGGTTCAATCACGACGAGGCGATCCGATCGTTTGAGCAGGCGGCGGAGGTCGATCCTTCGGCGGCGATGGCGTGGTGGGGCGTGGCGTATTGTCAGGGGATCAACATCAATGATCCGGCGATGACTGAGGAGCGTTCGCAGAAGGCGCGTGAAGCCGCGGACAAAGCGCTGGCGGCGCTGGATGATGAGTCGGCTGTTGAGCGGGCGATGATTGAGGCGCTGAGCGCGCGGTATGAATGGCCTGCTCCGGAGGATCGGAGTGGTCTTGATCAGGCGTACGCGGATGCGATGGGCGGGGTGTACAAACGGTTCCCTGATGATGTGGATGTGGGGGCGTTGTATGCTGAGTCGTTGATGAATCTGCAGCCTTGGGATTATTGGGAGACGGATGGATCTCCGAAGGGCCGGATCGAAGAGGTGGTTGAGGTGATCGAGGGGGTGATCGCTCAGGA
This sequence comes from Phycisphaeraceae bacterium, assembly GCA_009827215.1. GTDB lineage: Bacteria > Planctomycetota > Phycisphaerae > Phycisphaerales > UBA1924 > UBA1924. The sequence goes on along the minus strand of WUAJ01000058.1, from coordinate 6,480 downwards.
TCCGCAGCATCCGGGCGCGTTGCATTTTTATATCCATGCGGTGGAGGCTTCGAAGAATCCGGATCGCGCGGTGGGTGCGGCGGAGGAGCTGACTGATCTGGTTCCTGGATCGGGGCATCTGGTGCATATGCCTTCGCATATTTTCATCCGTGTTGGTCGGTACGCGGATGCGGCTTCATCGAATCAGGACGCGATTGATGCGGATCGCAGGTACTTTGCTGATGCGCCGGAGCCTGGCTTGTATGCGATGTATTACGCGCACAACCAGCACTTTTTGGCGTTTGCTTCGATGATGTCAGGGGATTATGCGACGGCGATTCGTGCGGCGCAGGATCTAGAGAACGAGGTTCCTGAGGCGCCGTTGCGGGAGTATGCGGGGTTGATCGAGGGGATTATGCCGAGCAGTTTGCATGTGATGATCCGGTTTGGGAAGTGGGAGGAGATTCTGGAGCAGGCGGATTATGAGGATTATCGATTGATGTCGCGCGCGACCTGGGCGTATGCGCGGTCGGTCGCGTGCAGCGCTCTTGGGAGGACGGAACAGGCGCGCGAGGAGATGGCGGAGTTTGAACGGCGCGTGGCGATGGTTCCTGACGAGTGGTATGTGTTCAACAATCGCGTGCACGATGTGCTCCCGATTGCGCGGGCGATGATGCGTGGCGAGCTGCTGTACCGCGAGGGGAAGAAGGAGGAGGCGTTTGCGATCCTGCGTGAAGGGATTAAGCACGAGGATAAGCTGGTGTATGACGAGCCTCCGGCGTGGATGCTTCCGGTGCGGCATGCGCTGGGGGCGCTGCTTGTCGAGAGCGGCGAGTACGCGGAGGCGGAGCGTCTGTATCGCGAGGATCTGGAGAAGAATCGCAATAACGGATGGGCGCTGGTTGGTCTGCGCGAGGCGCTGGCTGGGCAAGGGAAGATGGGTGATGCGATGGCGCTGGATAGCAAGATCGAGCGGGCGTTTGCGCACGCGGACACGGTTGTTGAGTCGTCGTGCTTCTGTGCTCCTTGAGTGGAATCAGGAAGATGTGATATGGAGACTCAGAAGGATCAGGATCGGATCGAGCGGGTGGTTGAGTTGTCGGCGCCGGTTGCAAGGGTGTGGCGTGCGTTGACTGATCACTCGGAGTTTGGGGCGTGGTTCCGTGTTCGGCTTGATGGGCCGTTTGTAGTGGGGGAGGTGACGAGGGGGAATATTTCGTATCCGGGGCATGAGCATTTGGAGTGGGTGTCGGTGACGGAGGTGATGGAGCACGAGCGGTTGTTTGTGTTTTCTTGGCCTCCGAGTGCGATCGATCCGGATACGGCGTACAGCGCGGACGCGATGGTGGTTGTTGAGTTTGCGCTTGAGGCGATTGGGGACGAGCGCACGCGGCTGACGATCACGGAGTCGGGGTTTTTGCAGTTCCCTGAATCCAAGCGGGTTGGGGTGATGCGATCGTGTGCTGAGGGGTGGGGGATTCAGGCACAGAATATCGCGGAATATCTCGATCGGTCTTGATGGGATCGAGCATTTGCGAACCTAGGACCCGTCGAATAGGCGGGTTTTTGAGCGCCAAACGGCAGTTTGAGTATTATTTTCGACACAATGACAAATATATTTGACACAACAGCCGGTGGTGTCTAGAATCTTTGACACGGCGGTGGGCGTCGTGGTTTGGATTGGCATGGAAAGGGGCTTGGTATGAATGAGAGCGGGACAGGTGCGGAGTTTCGGGTGCGGTCGAGCTGGGCGTGTTTGATCACGACGGCGGTGATCTATCCGGTGCTGATCGCGGCGGGGTTGATGTGGGGATGGAACGGGGTTGAGCTCGCGGTGATGCTTGGCATCGGGATCGGGATCCAGGCGGCGGTGCTGGTGGTGGTGCATATTTACCTGGCGATCAAGATGCCGAACGAGCCGGATGATGAGCGGGATCGGATGCTGCTGACGAGAGCGTCGAGCATCGCGGGGTATGTGCTCCAGTCGGGGGTGTTTGTGGTGCTGGTGATGATGATCGCGATGGTGATCTTGCGGACGGTTGGCAGCGAGGGTAGGGAGGGGACGAGCTTTGAAGAGATGTTCCCGATCTTTGCGCTCCTTGGGGTGTGGATCGCGTCGGAGCTGGTGCGGTACGGGCTGACGATCACTGGGTACAAGCAGCTATGAAGGGGATGGGATGAAGCCTACGAGTGTGGAGAATCGGATCCGGGAGCTGCGGTTTCATGCGGGGGAGATGACGCAGCAGGAGCTGGCGACACGGGTGGGTGTGTCTCGGCAGACGATTGTGGCGATTGAGAAGGCGAAGTACTCTCCGACGCTGGAGCTGGCGTTTCAGATCGCGGGGGTGTTCGGGAAGGAGATCGGGGAGGTGTTTTCGTATGCGGGAGGGGATGAGGGGGGCGAGGGATGACGAAGCGGACGGCGGTGTGTGGGGTGCCGATGTATGTGGTGCGGTAGCATGTGCGGTTGTTGATTGTGATCAATGGAGTGATCGTGCTGTGCTTTTGGTTTATACCTGATGCGGCACTGAAGTTCATTGCGGATGTGACGATTCAGAACAAAACATACGGACAGTTGTTGTTGATGGGGATGTCGATGCTTCCGCTTGTTGGGGTTGGGTGGATTTATGTTCGAATGAGCCGATACACGAAGCGGATGAAGCGGCTCAAGGGGCGGGCGTGCTTTGTGTGCAACTATGAGATCGCGGAGGGATTGGATCGGTGCAGCGAGTGCGGGGCGGCGTGGTCGATGGATGATCTGAGCCGACAATGGCGGAGGAATGTGGGTGCGGGGTGAGGTTACTCGGTTGATTCGGTTTCGGTCGGTGCTTCGAGTTGCTGATTGGGGAGGAGCGGGGGGACGGGGATGGAGAGGGTGTCGGCGATGGCGCGGATGAGCTCGGCTTCGGTGGTGGTGATGTTGTGGTCGTGGGCGGCGGTGAGGGCGCCGGCTTGGAGGAGGGTTTGTTTGAGCCTTGGGGTGACGGTGTTGAGGGTTTCGAGTGCGGTGCTGAGTGTGTCGAGGGTGCAGCGGTCCTTGGGGAGCAGTGCTGCTTCGGGGGTGTTGTTTGTTTGAGCGAGCGCGGTGTTGGCGAGTTTGATGGAGTCGGCGGCTTCAGATTCGCTCGCGGTGTCGGTGTAGGCGATGACGGAGAGGAGGGTGGAGACCTCGGTCATGACACTCTTGAGGGTGTAGTACTGGGTGGGGACTTTCTTTGTGATCCCGAATCGGTCGTTGAGGTGGCGTGTGAGGACTTTGATGGTCACCCACTCGAAGAGTGTGACAGATTTATCCATGTTGATGAGCGCCGAAATGTTGCTCTGGAATGTTTCGTGTTGTTGATCGGAGAGGTGCGCGAGTGAGGCGAGGGTCATGTCGAGCAGAGGGAGGCGGAGGTGGGGTTCGAGTTTCGTGGCGTGCGAGGAAAGTTTCTCGGTGAGTTTGGCGACGGCGGGGTCGGCGTTCTCGAGCAGGTGATGGATCTGCTGTGTGTGCACACGCGCGTCTTTGCGATCGAGCAGCAGCGCGTAGACGACGGCTCGCGATGAAGAGATGTCGTGGGCGGCGTCTTTGAGGGGCTCGGGGATGGACTGGATGATGGTGCGCGCGTGATCGATGTGCGCTGGTGTGAGGGTGCCTGAGAGTGCGAGGAGGGGTGTGAGGAGCGCGGCGTGTTGGAGTGGATCGGGGATGGCGTCAGTGAGCGCGTCGGGGATCGCGCCACCCATTCTTTTGTTGAGATTGTCGCGGAGTCTGTCTTGGGCGGATTGCTTGGTTGGTTCGGGTTCTTGTTGTAGTTCTGGTGTGGAGACTTCGAGAGGGGGGAGGAAGGTGCCGTCCCATTGGGGGTTGATTCGTTTGATGCGTTGTTTGAGTGGTGGGTGCGTGGCGAGGGAGGCGCCGAGTTTGAGTGCTTCTCCGAAGAACATGTGCGCGGATTCTTGGGCGCGTGGGTGTTTGATTTTGGTTGATCGTGGTTTGGAGGCGAGTCTGCGCAACGCGTTGGCGATGCCTTCTGGGTTTCGGGTGAACTGGACGGCGGAGGCGTCGGCGAGGAACTCGCGTTGTCTGCTGACGGATGCTTGGATGACTTTGGCGGCGAAGGCGCCGATGGATCCGATGACGAGCATGGAGAACGCGACGACGAGCATGACGAGGAGGACGGGGACGCCGTTCTTGTCGCGAGCGGTGTGGGGAGCGTAGCGGAGGAGGATGTGTCCGATGATGGTGAGGAGGAGGATGCCGTTGAGGAAACCGATCATTCGGATATTGAGTTTCATGTCTCCGTTGAGGATGTGCGAGAACTCGTGTGCGATGACCCCTTGGAGTTCATCTCGTTTGAGGCCGTGGATGCAACCGTGGGTGACTCCGATGACGGCGTCTCCTGGTGCGTAACCGGCGGCGAAGGCGTTGATGCCTTTCTCGTTGTGCATGATGTAGACGGGGGGGACTGGGACACCTGAGGCGATGGCCATCTCTTCGACGATGTTGAGGAGTTGCCGTTCGTGCGGATCTTTGGTGGAGGGGTTGATGAGCATTCCACCCAAGGCACGGGCTACGGTGGAGCCTCCTCCACGGAGCTGGGCGATGCGGTGGACGGAGCCTCCGAGGATGAGCATGGCGGTGATGAGTGCGGTGATCGCAGCGGCGGCGAGCGCGGGGAGGGCTGCGGATTGGTTCGGGTTGCTCGCGGAGACGTAGACGACGAGCGCGGCGATGGTGGAGAGGGTGATGCAGATCAGAACGACGGCGGTCGCGTAGAGGAGCACGAACTTGCGGGAGCGCGCTTTGGCGCGGTCCTGGTGCTCGAAGAAGTCCATTGTTGTTCGCGGCGAGTCGGTCATCGTGTTGAATGATTAGCTCAGCGATGCGCTTGGGGCTTGCTGGATCTGCGCGGAGTCCTCGAACTCAAGGAATGCGGCGTCGGAGGGGTGTCCGACCATCGGGGCGATGAAGACGGGCGGGAAGGATTGGCGGTAGGTGTTGTAGGAGGTGACGGCGTCGTTGTAAGACTGACGCGAGAACGCGACTTTGTTTTCGGTCGAGGTGAGTTCTTCCTGGAGCATTGTGGCTTGGGAGTCGGCTTTGAGGTCTGGATAGGCTTCCATGACGGCCATGAGTCCACCCATCGCGCCGGTGAGCGCGTTTTGGGCGCCGGCGAGGGCGGTCATGGCGGATTGGTCGGATGGGTTTTTGGATGCGGCTTCGAGGAGGGAGGCGGCTTGGTTACGCGCGGAGATGACGCGCTCGAAGGTTTCTTTTTCGTGGGTCATGTAGCCTTTGACGGTTTCGACGAGGTTGGGGATGAGGTCGTGTCGTCGTTTGAGCTGGACTTCGATCTGCGCGAACGCGTTGAGGTAGCGGTTCTTGAGTGAGACGAGTTTGTTGTAGATCCCGACGATGATCAGGAGGATGACGATGATGATCGCGGCGATGACGCCGAGGGTGACGAGGAGTGCGGTGATTGCCATGATGGACCCCTTTGGTTGTACCGATTGAACGCGACGATGGCGCTTGGTTGGATGATACCTGTGTGCGAGGGATTATTGGGAAATGAAAGCGTGTGGTTTTGGTGTGTGTTTGTGTGCTATTGGAGTTGTTCGAGGAGTTTGAGGGCGCTGATGGGGTCGAGCTTGGGTTCTGGGAATTGAGGGTCCATGCGTTCGAGGGTGGTGCGCACGATCTCGGAGATGGCCCACACTCGGTACCACTTGCGATCGGTGGGGACGATGTACCACGGCGCGTGCTCGGTGTTGCAATTGGTGATCGCGTCCTCGTAGGCGTGCATGTAGTCGTTCCACTTGGCGCGGGTTTGGATATCGCCGGCTTCGAACTTCCAGTTTTTTTCGGGGTCGGTGAGTCGGTCTTGGAGTTTCTCGCGTTGTCGGTCTTTGGAGAGGTGGAGGTAGATCTTGATGATCTCGGTGCCACCGTTGACGAGGGCTTGTTCAAAGCCGTTGATGACTTGGTAGCGTTTGGACCAGCGTGATTCGGGGACGAGGTTGTCGACGCGTGCGACGAGGACATCTTCGTAGTGTGAGCGGTTGAAGAGCGCGATGTGTCCTTTGCGTGGTGTGTGCATGTGGACGCGCCAGAGGAAGTCGTGGGCGAGTTCGTCGGGGGTTGGTTTTTTGAATGATTTGACTTGGACGCCTTGTGGGTTGACGCGTGCGAAGACTTTGCGGATGGTGGAATCTTTCCCGGCGGCGTCCATGGCTTGGAGGACGATGAGGAGGGAGCGGTTGTGATCGGCGTAGAGCTTGTGCTGGAGATCGGCGATCGCGAGGGTGTTCTCTTCGGTGCGTGCTTCGATGTGCTCGCGATCGACGCCTTGCGCGTCATCGGTTTTGAAGTCTTTGAAGGAGATGGGGTTGCCGGGGTTGGCGCGGTAATCGTTGATGGGGTCGCGGTTGAATGAGTTGGTCATCTATTCAGGATAGCGGATTTTGGCGGAAGCGCGGACTGTTCATGGGAGGATTGATCAGTCGGTGCTTGGATTG
>WUAJ01000057.1 GCA_009827215.1 Phycisphaeraceae bacterium | reverse complement strand
CCTGGGTCCCACTGTGTATCTGTACTCGGATCGGTGCATCATGTGCACGCGGTGCGTGCGGTTCGCGGACGAGGTCGCGGGGACGACTGAGCTGATGATTGATGGGCGCGGGAACCAGAGTCAGATTGATGTGTTCCCTGGAGTTCCACTGGATAATCCGATCGCGAGCAATGTGATTGATCTGTGTCCTGTTGGGGCGCTGCTTGATAAGGACTTCTTGTTCACGCAGCGTGTGTGGTTCCTCAAAAGAACAGCGGGGATCGATCCGCTGACCTCGTCGGGGGACAATATTTGGGTCGAGCACAATCAGGGGATGGTGTATCGATTGAAGCCTCGCGAGAATATGGACATCAATACATGGTGGATGACGGACGAGGTTCGGTATGGGTGGAAGTTTGTGCACAGCGAGGATCGGTTGGTGGGACCGATGCGGCGCGAGCACGGGATGATGGTTGAGGCGAGTTGGACTCGGGCTCTGAGGCAGATGCTGGAAGTCATTCATGAAAACAGTGGGGTCGGGGTGGTTGTATCTCCGATGCTGACGAGCGAAGAAGCATTTGCGTTGGTCACGGCCATGAGAGAAATAGACGATGCGGCAAGTTTCTATCTTGGCGCGGTCCCTGTAGATGGCGAGGATCGGGTGTTCAGAAACACGGGGGGCGCGAAGGACTTTGTTGCTCGCGCTGAGAAGGCGCCCAATGCGCGTGGTGTGCGGCGAGTGCTTGAATCCATGAACGCGTTTGATGGGGACTTTGGTTCATTCATGCGTGACATCGGAACGAAGTTTGGGTGTACTGTTCTTACTGGCAACTATCCGAGCGACTGGGTGACGGATGAGCTAATCAAGTCGGTTGCAGAGTACGACATCATGCTCATTGATACATTGGATTCATCGCTTGTTGAGATGGCGCAGGTGGTTTTGCCGAGCGCGACCTTCGCGGAGAAGGCGGGGAGTTTCGAGAACTGCGATGGCATCGTGCAGCACTTTGATCAGGCGATCCCGACGCAGCACGCGAGCAAGAGCGAGGGGCAGATCGCGATGGATCTGATCGAGTTGTCGTCGGGCGGGACTCTCGATCGGCATCCTCCTGCTTTTGGGGCGCAGGTGGTGGACGATCAGCCTGGTCAGGTGTCGGGCGCGAGCGAGAGCGTGAATCTTGAGCGCGGCGAGTTGTTCTGTGCGGACAGCGTGCGCGGCGAGATGGGCAAGATCGAAGCGCTGTCTGGATATGTGGATTCGGTCGTCGGTGCGCCTGAGGGCGAGACGATCGAGAGTGATATGGAAATGGTGACGCTCTGATCGGGGTGCGCTGATGATGGAACACTGGGCAGTTTGGCTGATCGGGGGTTTGTTACTAGCGGTTGGTGCGGGAGTGTTCACGCTGGTGTGGTGGAAAGTGGGGGATCAGTGGGCGGATGCGGAGTACAAGCGGTTTGGGCACGGCGGGGGGAGTCCTGGATCGAGCGCAAGCGAGACGAAGGTGATTCGTGACTTTGATAGTGGGGGCGCTGAATCTGTTGGGGAAGAGCCGACTGAGAAACAGGTCTGATGGGTGGGATTCGGTATAAGTTGACGGTGGCGTACGACGGTACGGATTTTTTTGGGTGGCAAAAGCAGGAGCCTCCGGTTGAGGGGGGTGGGGATGTTGCATCGGATGACAAAGAGATCGGGCGTGTTGTGCGTGATGGGGTGGAGCGGGCGCAGTTGCGGACGGTGCAGGAGGTCCTCGAGCGCGCGGTTCGGGAGGTGCTTCGGGAGGAAGTGATTGTCACTGGGGCTTCGCGGACGGATTCGGGGGTGCATGCGTGGGGGCAGGTGGCGAGCTTTGTGAGTGAACCTGATCCGAGCAAGGGGGTTGGATGGCCGAGTGATCGGGGGTGCGATTCGTTGGTGAAGGCGGTCAATGCGCGGCTGCCTCGGGATGTTTTGGTGCGGAGTGCGGAGGTTGTGGAAGAAGGCTTCAGTCCGATTGGGGGGGCGAGGAGCAAGGAGTACACCTACACGATCGCGTGCGGGGAGGCGCGGCCGGTGTTTGGGCGGCGGTATGTGTGGCATACGTGGTACGAGCTTGATGTGGCGAAGATGAACGAGGCGGCGCGAGTGCTGATCGGGGAGCATGACTTTGCGGGCTTTGCGCAGATCAATCACGGACGGAAGACGACGGTGCGGGAGATCTTTGATTGTTCGGTGGAGGAGGTTGGTGGAGGGGATGATGGGGAGGATGTTCTTGGGGTTGGTGATGGGGTGCGGCTTGTGCGGGTGCGGGTTTCAGGGTCGGGGTTTTTGTACAACATGGTGCGGATCATCGCGGGGACGCTGATGGAAGTGGGACGCGGGAAGATGAGTGTTGAGGATGTGCGCGAGGTGGTTGAGAGTGCGGATCGGCTGTCGAATCGTGGTCCGACGCTGCCTCCGATGGGGCTGCGGCTGGAGTGGATTCGGTATTGATGGCGGGGGCTCGGTCCGAATTGGTACTAAAACTGGGTGTTTTTCCGTATAATCCGTCGAGTTTTAGAATCTCAGGGGGCGATTTTGGGGTATATTCTTGCAAGCCGGGGTGAGAGACCGGCTTTTTGGCAAGAGAGATGAACATCTTCGTGTGGTGTTCACAGTTTGAGTTGGCGTCGTTCTGATGCTTGCTTGGTCTACAAAGAAAGAGAGAAAGCAATTATGTTGAAAGTTACTGCTATTACAGCTGTTGCTGTGTGCGCTGGGAGTGCTGTTGCAGGCCCTGTGCTTGGTGATGTGTCGACTTACCGCCAGATTGGTGCGGATCAGGTCACGATGATTTCGCTCGAAGAGGGCACCCAGGGCGTGAGCAACACGGTGTACTCGAACATCGATGCTGGTCCTTCGGGATACCAGGCGTTCCCTCCTGCGAACGGTGTGCTGGGCTTTGATGATTACACATCGACTGAAGCTGGTTCGGTGACGCTTGATAGCATCCGCTTTGTTGGTGGTGTTGAGCTTGATGGTGGCGGGCTGGTCTTTGAGTTCTTTAACGCTGCTGGTGATACGCTCATCGATGCGTTCAATGTGACTCTTCCTACTGGTGGCAACTTCATCTGGACCATCAACCTTGGTGGCGCCATCACTGTTGATGGCGCTGGTATCCTTCAGGTTTCAACGGACGCGACCTCGAATGGTCAGTGGTTCTTAAGCGATGGCGGGCCTGTCATCGGGAGCGAGGACGGCACCTTTGGTGGCGCGAACGGCGGGGCGCTTGCTCATAACTTTGAGCTGAATCAGGTTCCTGCTCCGAGCGTGCTTGCGATGCTCGGTCTTGGTGGTCTGGTTGCGGGCCGTCGTCGGCGTTGAGTGATTGACTCAATCGGTTTGAATCAAGAGCACTTGGGAGTGATCCCGGGTGCTTTTTTGTTTGCTGGGGTCGGTCGCGTGGTGTCTACGATGGGGTATGAATGAGCAGAATCGCAAGCGTCGGGTGTTGGTGGTGACGGGGACTCGGGCGGAGTTTGGGTTGCTGAAGCCTGTGATGAGGGCGGTGCAGGATCGGGCGGAGCTTGAGCTTTTGGTGGTGGCGGCGGGGTCGCATTTGGTGCAGCCGGCGTTGACATTCAGAGAAGTGAAGGCGGAGTTTGAGGTGGCGGACTCGATCCCGATGCAGACTGCGGGACGGATCGGGCGCGCGGAGGATGTTGAAGCGACTGGGAAGGGGATCGGGAGATTCGGGCGGTCGTACTCGCTGCTTGATCCGGACTGGGTGGTGGTGCTTGGGGATCGGATCGAGGCGTTTGCGGCGGCATCGGCGGCATCAATCGGGGGGTGGGCGCTGGCGCATATTCATGGCGGGGATCGCGCGGAGGGGGTCGCGGATGAGGCGATGCGGCACGCGATCACGAAAATGGCGAACGTGCATCTGGCAGCGACGGAAGGGAGCGCGGAGCGGATCCGGCGGATGGGCGAGGACGCGGAGCGGGTGTTTGTGGTGGGGTCGCCTGCGATTGATGGGCTTGGGGTTGTTCATGCGCTTGGGGACGGGGCGTATGTGGCGCTGGGGTCTCCGGAGGTGGTCGTGCTGATGCATCCTTGCGGGCGCGGGGATGAGGTGGAGCGGGAGGAGATGCGGAAGGTGCTTGCGTCGGTTGAGGGGATGCGGGTGCTGGTGATGCATCCGAATCTTGATCCTGGGAGACGGGGGATTCTTGAGGCGATTCAGGAAGTTGAAGGGCATGAGGGTGTGGTGGTGCGTGAGCATCTGGAGCGGGATGTGTTTGCGGGGTTGCTCAAGCGGGTTGGTCAGGAGGGCGGGGCGCTGGTGGGGAACTCTTCGAGTGGGTTGATTGAGTGCAGTGCGCTTGGGTGTCCGAGCGTGGATGTCGGGATTCGGCAGTCTGGGCGCGAGCGATGCGCGGGGATGACGGTGCATGTGGAGTCGGGGGATGAGGTTGGGACGGCGCTGCGGGAGTTGTGCTCGTGTGTGGATCGGGGTTCGGCGCATCCTTATGGGGACGGGACGGCGGGGGTGGAGATTGCTCGGGTGCTTGCGGAGATTGATCCGTCTGTGGATGGGTTTGTGCGCAAACGCTGTGTGTACTGAGCGCGTTATCGGATGGAGTGTGGTCGCGGGGATGGTTTGGTTTGGGTGGGTGATCTTGTGAAATTGTGAAGGTACGCAAGTAGGGCTTTCTATTGGTCGATGGTCTTGATGAATCAACACCTATTTACCTATGGAGTACTGAGCAATGACGGTGACACAGGAGCAGCGTGAACAGGCGGTGGAAAGCGCACTGAAGGAGATCTCGCATATCGCGACACTCCCTGAGGTGACACTGAAGATCATCGAGCTTGTTGAAGATCCGGAGAGCACTGCTCAGGACTTGCACGAGGTGATCAGCAATGATCCGGCTTTGTGCACTCGCATCCTGAAGGTTGTGAACTCGTCGTTCTACGGGCTTCCTGGTCAGATCGCTTCGATCAATCGTGCGATTGTGATGCTTGGCCTGAACGCTGTGAAGAATATCGCGATCGCGGCTTCATTGGCGAAGTTGTTCCGTGGTGGTGAGTTGACGCCGTTCTTTAGTGCGAAGGATTTGTGGGAGCACTCCAACGCGGTGGCGATTGGTTGCAAGCTGCTCTCGGACAAGCTCGGCATGGGTTTGTCGGACGAGGCATACCTCGCAGGGTTGATTCACGACATCGGTATCATGGTTGAGATGCAGTACGATCGGAGTGATCTGATCGATGCGATCGATCGCTGTGATGCGGATATGGATGGTAATCCGAAGCGGAACTTGCTCGAATGTGAGGAAGAAGTCTTCGGCGCTAATCACATGGACTTTGGTCTTGGGCTCTGCAAGAAGTGGAAGTTCCCTGCACCGTTCGCGGCGGCGGCGGGTTTCCATCACAACCCGACTGAGTGTCCAACTGAAACACAGAAGATTGTGTACCTCGTGCACGCGGCGGACATTCTTGCTGGACGGCTTGAGGGTGGGTTCAAGCTTGACCAGGGCGAGCTTGTGATCATCGATGAAGTCAAGGAAGCGCTGAAGCTCACTGATGAACTGATTGAGTCGGTGTTTGAAGATCTTCAGGAGAAGCTTGAAGAAGCGGCTGCTGAGGTTTGATCTGAACAAGCGAATCGAGAGAGAGCGAGCCCCGACGGTTGTCGGGGTTTTTCTTTGCATCGGTTTCTTTGTACGCCATTAGCCGTTGATGCGATCGTTCCAGTAGTTGATTCGGTCGTGTCTTGTGAGGTCGAAGGTCAGGGGGGTGATGGTGATATTTCGTTCGAAGAGTTCGTAGACATCGGTTCCGATATCTGTGGAGTGGAAGTCGAGGCCGTGGGCGGTGGACCAGTAGTAGGGGGATTGCTTTGGGGTGGTGCGCTTTTCGTATTGGTCGACGAGCGCGTGTGTGTTCATCGGGCAGACGACGGCTTTGGTGTCGTCGGTGAGGTACTGGGTAGCGGGGATGTTGATGGAGAGGACTTCGTGCTGGTTTGGGAGTCCGGTTTGGAGTAGGGTGTCGATTGTTTTGCGCGCGGCTTGTGCGGCGCGGTCCCATTCTGGTGCTTGTCCATCGATATGAAGCGAGACGGCGATGGCTGGGACTCCGATGAATGCGGCTTCGATCGCGGCGGCGACGGTTCCGGAGTAGATGACATTGATGCCGCAGTTGGCGCCGGCGTTCATTCCTGAGATGACGATGTCGGGTTGGGCGGCGTTTCCGAAGTGTTCTGGGTAGAGGTTGGTGAGGGCGAGTTTGGTGCAGTCTGCGGGTCGTCCTTCGACGGCGAGTGCGGGTTGGTTGTTGATCTTTGCGGCTTCGACCATGAGTGGGATGTGGTAGGTGATGCCGTGGGAGGTTGCGGACTGTGTGGAGGCGGGGGCGACGGTGAAAATGTCTCCGAAGGGGTTTTCGGGGTTTGCGAGTGCTTTGTGGAGTGCGGCGATTCCTGGGGCGTGGATGCCGTCGTCGTTTGTGAGGAGGGTTTTCATTGGGTGAGGGTAGTCGGCGGCGTGGGAATAGTCTTGTGATTATTCTTCGATGCCGAGCCCTTTGCGGAGGGGGGCGAGGTGGTCGCCGTAGCGTTCGTGTTTCTTAATGGAACTTGTGTAGATTGGCTTGCGGACCTGCTCGCGGGAGGCGGTGCGGACATTGCGTGAGGATTCGTGGAAGTTGAGGATGTCCTCGGTCCAGGTCTTCCCTAGGAACTCGCAGACGCGTTTGGATTGGGGTTCAGGGTCGGAGACCATGTCCTCGTATTGGATGTCGAGCATGTCGACTTCTGGGAGGTCGTGCCAGGCTTGCATCATGCGCTGGTAGGTTTTGTGGTAGCGTCCGAGGTGGTAGAGGTTGTGGGTTTGGGGGTGGGGGCGCGCGAAGGTTTGGGTGAAGTTGGAGAGGCAGGTGTCCTGGGCGTCTCGGCAGCAGTGGATGATCTTGGCGCCGGGGAAGAGGCGGGTGATGAGGGGGACATAGAAGATGTTGTAGGGTTGTTTGTCGGTGATCGAGCCTTCTTTCGCAACCTCGTTGTACATCGCGGCCGCGGACTTGGTCATCTCGTTGATGACGCGCTGGTTGTAGACCATTTTGGTGAGGGGGAGGGCGCGTCCGCCCCAGGGGTTGGGGATGGGCTCGAAGGGGACGGGGGCTCGTGCGATCGCGTTCATCTCGCCGCCTGGCGTGACATCGGGGAGCTGGGCGATCATTTGCTCGGTCATGGAGGTTCCGGAGCGCATCATGCCGACGATGAAGATGAGTCTTGAGGGGTCGATGGATTTGTTGATGGGGAGTGTTGATGTTGGGATCTTGGCGATGGAGCTCCAGCATTTGATGAGCTTGTCTATGTAGGCGTCGTAGAGATCGGGGTCCCATTTCATTTGTTTGAGTTCGTTCCCGGTGATGAAGTGCTTCATCGCGTTGTCGTAGTCTTTGGTGGATTCAAAGAGACGGCCGAGCTGGAAGTTGGCGATGATGCGGAAGCGTTCGGGGAGCGACTCGTCGTTGTGGAGTTTGAGGAGGTCGCTGATGACTTCCTGCGCGGGGATGGTCTTTGGGGAGAGGCGGGCTTTGTCGAGGTAGATCCCGATGGTCTTTGACGAGGGGAGGTTTTTGTCTTGGATGTAGTCTTCGAGGTCTTTGAGGAGTTTTTGGGCGGTGTCGTAGTTGCCTAAATCTGAGTGGGTGTTGATGCGTCCTCGCATGGCTTCGATGTTGTCGGGGATGTGGTAGAGGGCGCGTTCGTATTCGACGAGGGCGCGTTCGAGTTCTCCGGCTTGTTGGAGTGCTTTGGCGAAGCGGTGGCGGATCTCTCCGGATTGGGGCTGGAGCTGGGTGGCGATGGTTCCAGACTCGACGGCTTCGGCGTGGCGTCCGAGCGCGGAGTTGGCGATGCACATGCAGTCGTGGACACGGAAGTCGTTTGGTTTGATTTTGACCATCTGCATGAGACCTCCGAGCGCTTCGTTTGAGCGTCCTTGCTGGAGGAGGTTGACGGCTTCTTGGAGTTTCTTGTCGAAGGCGCTGAGTTGTTTCTTGTTCAGTTTGGCCATGTGTGGATTAGTTTATGTACTGGTTGAGCGATGGGGTGGACTGGACATAGCGCTGGTGGACATCGAGGTAGTGTTTCTTGTAGATCGCGTCGATCTCATCGGCGGTTGGGAAGTGGGATGAGAAGTTTGGGATCTCGGTGTCGAGGGTGGACTGGGCGCTGCGGATGATGTGGGCGAGGAGGGTCCTTGGGTCCTCGAGTCCTACGGAGAGGCGGATGCAGGTTGGGGCGATCCCGGCTTCTTTGAGGGCTTCTTTGGACATCTCGGAGTGCGAGGTGATCGCGGGGCAGAGGATGATGGTGTTTGGGGTTCCCAGCGAGACCTGGTGTCCGAAGACGGGGTCGAGCTGGTCGAAGAATTTTTGGAAGCAGAGTCTGGAGAAGTGTCCCTGGTCGAGCGGGTCGGTGTCGTCTTGGGCTTCGAAGTCAAAGGTGAAGAGAGGCGCGGGGAGGGAGAGGTGCATGCACTTTTGGAGCATGGCGTGGTTGTGGTGGTTGGTGCAGGCGTTGGAGTTGACGTTGATGTGCGGGTGCTTTCCGAGGACCTCGGCGAGGGTGAGGGTGTTGATTGCTTTGGTGAGCATGCGCTGGTCGAGGGTGTGGAGGCCGTTGATGACTTCGTAGGCTTTTTCGGAATCGAGGAAGGCGCCCTTGATGTAGTAGACGTTCCAAAAGAGGGTGTCGTTCCAATCGATGGTGCGTTGTTTGCCGCTCGGGGTTGTCACCTCAGCTGAGGTGTTCTTTGGCATGAACATGCGTTCGTTGCGTCCGATGACGCAACCTGCGGTGGTTGAGCCGTGTCCTGAGATGTCTTTGGTGTAGGAGTGGATGACGAAGTCGGGGCGCTCGATGAGGTTGGGGATTTGGAGCGGGCGGTGGAGGAAGGGTGTTCCGACGGTGGAGTCGCAGATGACTTCGAGGTCACGTTCGTGGGCGGCGCGGGAGATCGCGGGGGTGTCGAGGATGAGGCCGTGGGGGTTGCAGGGGGACTCGATGTAGACGTAGATTTGGCGTCCTTGTTCTAGTCTGAGTTTGTGTTTCTCGGCGGCTTTGTTGTAGGCGTTGATGAAGTCTTGCTCAGAGTATCCGTCGAAGAACTCGATGGCGATGTCGAGGTTGGATTGTTTGCCGTACCAGTCTTCGAGGAGTTGGTAGACCCCGCCGTAGACATTTCGGGAGGCGAGGATGATGTCTTGGTATCCGCAGAGGTGCGAGAGGATGGCGTCAACTGCGGCCATTCCTGAGTTGAAGTTCCAGGCCATGTAGTTGGCGGTTTCTTCGCCGCATTCGATGTCGACGATGTGGTTGGCGAGTGAGATGGAGGTTGGGTTGAGTAGGCGGGAGTAGATCTCGTGGAGCATTTCCCGGCCGTGGAAGGCGTCTTCGACCCACTCGGCGCAGGCGTAGATGTAGGTTGCGGTGCGCGTGATGACTGGTTTGGAGGAGAAGAGCGCGGTGATGTTGTCGAAGATCGGGTAGGGGCCTTTGCGGGCGCGGTTGGTTGGTTCGGTGACGATGGACTGGTAGGTGGTGCGGGAGGGGTGCTGGAGGGTGTCGAGGATTTTGGCGAGCTGGAAGGAGAGGAAGCGCTGGGCGGAGAAGCGTTCGATGCGTTCTTGTCTTGGGAGGTTTGCGAGTTCTTTGGCGCCTTGTTCCCAGAGTTGTTTGAGGTCGGCGTTTGCGGAGTAGAGGTGGGAGGCGAAGCTGGCGAGGTGGGCGCCGTAGGGAGTGGACTTGTCGATCCCGAAGTGGGCGAGTTGTTCGCTGACGAGGCCGTCGATGTCGGTGGCGCTGGTGGTGTGGCGGCGCGGGGAGAGGTCGCGGGCGAGATCGAACTGTTGTGCGTGGTCGGTCATGACAGTCCTTTCGGCGATATTTCGCCCAATCTTGGGGGTGATTTACGCTTGTGGTCCAAGACCTTTGGGGGTGTTGTTCGGTGTGATGTTATCGCGACCTAGGACGAGGAAGTCTGCGATCTCTGTCGCTTCGTGGAAGCTTGCTTGTGCGGCTTTGCGGTCGGCGCCTTCGAGGACTTTGGCGCTCTGGAGGTGTTCGATGGTGGGGATGGCGTCGCCGCAGATGAGGGTGGTGGTGGTGGGCTCGGAGATGAGGAGGCCGCAGGTTCCGGGGGAGACTCCGGGGAGGGGGAAGAGGTCGACGGATTGGACGATGGTGTCTTCGGCGGGTTTGATGCGCTGGAGGAGCTGGATGTCTTTGGTGAGCATGTCCATGAGGACTTGCTCGTCTTCGGGGAGTTGATCGCCTTGTTCTTCGGCGGCTTGTTTGGCTTGGGCGAGCTGGGCGAGGGACTGAGCGAGGGGGATCCCGACGGTTTCGCGCTCGGTTGGGGAGATGAGCCATACTGCTTGATCGAAGAGTTCGATCGCTCTTCTCGCTTCGGGGTTGAAGGAGGTGAGGAAGACGTGGGTGATGTCTTTGGGGGTGAGTCCGGCGCGTTCGGAGAGGCGCGCCTCAACGGCTTGGGGTGGGAGTCCGGGGTCGACGATGATCTTGGCGCTGTTTGTCTGGATGAGTGTTGTGGTGGTGTGTCCGGTACGGACGGGGGATCGCTCGTTCCAGAGTGGGTGTGCGGGGAGGGTGCCGATTGAGAGGATGCGGATGTCCATATTGGAGGATAGGACGAGTGCGCATCGCTGAATTGGAGGTGGTGATTACTTGCTTGGATTCATCGCGGTGGCGAGGAGGAAGGCGAGTTCGAGGGACTGCTGGTAGTTGAGCCGAGGGTCGCAGAGGGAGGCGTAGTTTTTGGTGAGGTCGTCTTCGGTGATTCCCGACGCGCCTCCGATGCATTCGGTGACGTCTTCTCCGGTGAGTTCGAAGTGGACTCCGCCGAGAACTGTGCCGGCGGATTTGTGGGCGGCGATGGTTTGTTCGAGTTCGCTGAGGATGTCGTTGAAGTTTCTGGTTTTGATTCCCGCGGCGGTTTTGGTGCCGTTGGCGTGCATGGGGTCGGTCATCCAGAGGACATTGAGTTGTTCGGACTTGATGCGATCGAGCAGCGGGGGGAGGTGATCGGCGACTTTGCCGGCTCCCATGCGGACGATGAGGACGAGTTTGCCTGGTTCGTTTGTGGGATTGAGTGTGTTGATGAGGGTGACGAGTTCGTCGGGTTGCATGGTGGGGCCGACTTTGACTCCGACTGGGTTTTGGATGCCTTTGAAGAACTCGATGTGTGGGCCGTCGAGGTTTCGGTTGCGTTCTCCGATCCATGGGAGGTGGGTGGTGAGGTCGAAGTGGCCGGAGCGGCGCGGGACGGTGCGGGTTTGGGCTTGTTCGTAGTAGAGGTTGAGACCTTCGTGTGAGGTGTAGAAGTCGACGCGCGTGGATTCGTGGACGCGTTGTTCTCCGAGGTTTTCCATGAAGGAGAGGCCGTCGGCGAGGGTCTGGGACATGC
>WUAJ01000056.1 GCA_009827215.1 Phycisphaeraceae bacterium | reverse complement strand
ATCAGCGAGCGCCGACGAGCTCCGCGAGGAGATGAACAAGAACGCTCGCTCGATCCTCCATCGCATCCGCTGGTTCGACAACATCGAGGACATGGGCTGCTTGCACGTGATCGGTACCGAGCGCCACGAGTCGCGCCGTATCGATAACCAGCTCCGCGGTCGATCGGGCCGTCAGGGTGATAACGGTTCGTCGCGATTCTTCGTGTCGCTTGAAGACGATCTGATGAAGATGTTCGCGGGCGAGACCACGATGAAACTGCTCTCGCGTCTGGGCATGAAGGAGGGCGACGCGATCGAGCATCCGTGGCTCTCCAAGAATGTTGAGCGGGCACAGAAGAAGGTCGAAGAACGCAACTTCCAGATCCGCAAGAACATCCTCGAGTACGACGAGGTGATGGAGCATCAGCGTCAGCGGTTCTACGGCTTGCGCCAGCGGATCCTCGAGGGTCGTCAGGTCAAGGAGTTGATCTTCGAGTACATTGAGGATGTGGTGGATGACGCGATCGAGGAGTACCTGGATGATGATTACGCCGCGACGTGTGCGGCGGATTACGCACGCGAGCAGCTCGATTGCTCGATCCTCCCTGAACGACTCAAAGGCAAGGATGCGGACGAGATGGACATCGCGATCCGCAGGCTCGCGAAGGAAGATGTTACGGCGAACATTATTATGACGATCGGTGAATATATGCCGATGGAGGGATCCGAGGTCTCGATCGACTTTGACTCCGCGGGTTTGCATCGCTGGGCGAAGAACCGATTCGGGATCGACATCGATACAGGGGAGCTTCGTGAAGGCGGTGCGGATCAGCGCCGAGAAGTGCAGGCGATGCTCGAAGAGGCGGCGTTTGCGAAAATCGACGCCGAGCCACTCGACAAGATTCCGAGCTTTGCTGATCCACGCTACGGCGCCGAGAAGCTCTCGGAATGGGTGAAGGGTAAATTTACGAAAGAGATCGATCCGGATCAGATCATGAAGTACGACGCGGACGATGAACTGCGTGTGCGTGATCTGATCATCGAGACCGCTCGCGAGCTGTATGAGAAGCGCGAAGCGGAGTTCCCGGCAGACTTCATCATGCAGCGTGTGATGATGCTGGCGCGTCAAGATCCAACTGGTGCATTCGAAACACTCGGGAAGTGGGCACGTGATCGGTTCGGGATGGAACTCACTCCGGAAGAGATCAAAACCACTCCACCTGCGAAAATCCGTGAACGCATCATCGAAGCTTCACGCAACGCGATGGAAGACGATGACCTCTCCGTCATGGTCGAGAAAGCAATGGCAACATCAAGTGATGATGAGCTCGATGAGCTGCTCACGCAACGCTACGGCGAAGGTATCACTGAGCGGATGCGCTATCTCGACGAGAACGAGCGCGAGCCGGCGATCCGTGCTCGTGTGGAAACACTCTCGCGTCCTGAGCTTGTGCAGTTCGAGCAGATGGTGCTGATCGAGACATTGGATACTTCGTGGAAGGATCACTTGTACTCGATGGATCAGCTGCGTGACACGATCGGATTCCGTGCGATCGCGCAGACCGATCCGAAGATCGAGTACAAGCGTGAAGGTCAACGGATGTTCAAGGGCATGATGCGTGAGATCCGCGAGAAGGTCACTGGGTACATCTTTAGAGCACGGATTGCGGCACCACCGCCTCGTCCGATGCCGCAAGCTCCTCGTCAAGCACCTACTCAGCAAGCACCTCGACCACAGCAGCAACGACCACAAGGACAGGGTTTCGCGACTGGGAACATCGTCGGGTCATCGATCGTGGGTCCAGGATTCTCAGGTGGTCAGATGCTGGAGCCTCCAAAGCCGAAACCAACACCTGCTCCAAAGGCAGCGCCAGAGTCGGATCCGACGAACGAATCGGACGAATCCAGCAGTTGAGTCGCGTTCTGAGCAGCTCAAGTGGGTTTTGGACGCATTTGTGAGGGATCCGAACTGATGGACCCTTCGTATATGATGCGGGAACCAATGCTGTGCATATCGTGTGTGAACACTGCACGGCGACCTTGTTCCCGAGCTCTCTCGCACCGGAGTTCTGCATGATGCAACAACACGCTTTGTCTCACTCTCGACGCTTGTTCGGATTCACACTTATTGAACTGACGATGGTAGTCTCGATCATTGCTTTGCTCGC
The DNA here is from genome assembly GCA_009827215.1 of Phycisphaeraceae bacterium. Lineage (GTDB taxonomy): Bacteria > Planctomycetota > Phycisphaerae > Phycisphaerales > UBA1924 > UBA1924. The sequence continues at coordinate 9,362 of WUAJ01000056.1, read as the reverse complement.
CGCGATTACGATCGGGATTGGTGCATCCATGGCTGACAGCGGACGCAAGCGTGCGACGGAGGGTGTTCTTCAGGCATTGGATCAGGCGCTCGATGATTACATCAACACAACAGGTGGGATTCCTCCGGCGTTGGTTCGGATCTCGAGCGAGAATCTGAATGATGAAGTCGAGGACATCGTGGGATCTGACAACGATGCGTTCTATCCAGCGATCGACGGTGTCCTCAACGAGATCATCCCGAACTCCGATCCGAATGCACCTGAGCGTCATTATGTGGTGAACTCTGTCGGACTCTTTCTCGCATCAGCAGAAGGCGGCATTGATGTCGAGAGTCTCCTCAACACGCTCGATAGTCGTTTTGTGCGTTTGTATGATGCGGACGGTGATCTGCAGCCTGAACTCCAGACTGTCTTTGATGCGTGGGGGAATCCGATCCGATATGTGCATCCAAAGTTTGATGGTGTGATCGAGGATTCCACTGGACAGGGTGATCGTCGGCAGCTCGGCGATGCTGGTGACTTTCTCGATGTCTTCGAAACAGACGCGACGGGTGGGGGATTGTTCTTCACGAGAACAAGCCTTCCAGTAAATGCTTCTCAGATCCCATTCCGTGAAGTCCGACGAAACAAAATCCTTGAGATCGACCAGATCGAAGCACAAACGACTGGTGGAGATTATCCCGTCGAGGGCGATTCAGATGGAGGGATCTGCCCAACTCAACGGCCGTACTTCTATTCCTGTGGTCCAGATGGTGATCCATCTACTGTTGATGACAATATCTACACCGTTGTGCCGGATTTTATCAATCCGTTCTAATCGAAGTCTTCATGAAACTCAAAAAAGGAAATGCCCCTTGTATGACAGGGGCATTCTTGATTGCGTTTGCTCAACGGAGCGATTAGCGGCGACGGCGAGTCGCGGACAATCCACCCAATCCGAGAAGCAGTGCTGAAGCTGGCGCTGGGACTTGTGTGAGCGAGACATCATCAACAGAAAGTCCGTTGGCGATGTTGTCAACAGCTCCTGCGGAGATCTGGAAGCGAAGCAGGAACGAATCCGCGCCATCTGCAGCCACGAGACCATTCATTGTGAACTGCTGGTAGCTGTCATTGATCCCCAGTCCGATGAGAGAGGTCAGCATCTCGCCGCGGACCCCGCCGCCATCGCTGGCGTCTTGATCGAGCCAAAGGCTTTGAACGAAGGTATCCATCCCAATGAAGTCGGTCGAGTCGACCTTGGCATGGAATGAAAGGTCGTAGAGTTCTCCAGCAACGATGCTGCCGACCGGTTGGTTTTGTTCCATGAAGTACGCAGCGCCTGCAGGATCGTTGTTGACATGGTCAAACGCCATGTACGCGGCCCAGCCGCCACTGTTGGGCATCGCGTCGCTGCGACCTACGAAACCCGCAGGACCGCTGAGTTCGCCCCAGTTGTCTGCGTCGGCACCAGATCCGGCTTCAAAGCCGCCGTTGATGATCACATTGGCTGATGCGGTTGCGGTGATCCCAAACAGGGATAGAGCAGCGATCGTGGTAATCTTGGTTGTGTGCATTTTGTTCCTCTCATTCTCACTGAACCAGTGATTGTGAAGGCTGTTCGAGGACGCCTCGAGAGCTTTGATCGGTGTGGTTCAGGGCGCCGATCCGCATTCAATGTAACAGTTACATGGTTTGCGGTAAATAAAATTCGCTGAGAAAGCCAAAAAATAGAGATAAACCTGTCTGAATGAGACAGTTTCGTCATTTGGAGTTGAAAAACAACGATCAGGTGCGTCTTAAGCGTTCGCGTGAGCGATCTGCTCGAACTTGGCGGTAAAGTGCCTCAGTGCCGGTGGCTCCTCGGTGATGCGGTAACCAACAAGCTCGGATGCTCGGTTTTTGAGGTCGAGGATGACCTCGATGACATAATCGATGTGGGATTGGGTGTATGTCCGGCGCGGGATCGCAAGGCGGACGAGCTCCATGTGTGCGTGTTCACCCATCATCACCGATCCGATCTCGCAGCTGCGGATGCCCCCAGATTCGTAGAGGGCACACGCGAGGGCTTGTCCTGGGAACTGCTCCTTCGGGATGTGGGGGCAGAAGTCCGCGGCGTCGATGTAGATCGCGTGACCACCTGCGGGACGCACGATGCTGATCCCGGCTTCGAGGAGTTTCTCTCCGAGGTATTCAGTCGAGCGAATGCGGTAGCGGAGGTAGTCCTCGCAGAGGACCTCGCGGAATCCGACGGCCATCGCTTCGAGGTCGCGTCCGGAGAGTCCGCCGTAGGTCATGAATCCTTCGGTGAGGATCAGCAGGTTGCTCGCGGCGATGAACTGCTCCGGATCACGGATGAGGAGGACGCCTCCGATGTTGACCATGCCGTCTTTCTTGGCGCTGATGGTGGCGCCGTCGCAGAGATCGAACTGCTCGCGTGCGATGTCTTCGACAGCACGGTCCTGTTGACCCGGTTCGCGCTGCTTGATGAACCATGCATTCTCGGCGAAGCGGCACGCATCGAGGATGAACGGCTTGTTGTACTTGTCGCACAATGCACGCACGGCACGCATGTTTTCGAGGGAGACGGGCTGGCCGCCGATCGAGTTGCAGGTGACGGTGACCATGACGAACGGGACATCATCGCCCCGTGTTTTGAGGAGGTCTTCGAGCGCGACAAGGTCCATGTTGCCTTTGAATGGTGCGTCAGCGGAGGGGTCCTGCCCTTCCTTGGTAAGCAGATCGATGGTCGCGCATCCGGAGTGCTCGATGTTGGCGCGTGTGGTGTCGAAGTGGGCGTTGTTGGGGACGATCTTTCCCTTGCCCTGTCCCGCGCCGATCATGACCTCGACGAGGAGGCGTTCGCTCGCGCGTCCTTGGTGGGTGGGGAGGATGTTGGAGATCCCTGTGATGTCTTCGATGGTATCGCGGAAGCGGAACCAGCTCGGAGCGCCGGCGTAGGACTCGTCTCCACGCATGACTCCGGCCCATTGCTCGGAGCTCATCGCGCCGGTCCCAGAGTCGGTGAGCAGGTCGATCATCACATCTTGCGAAGGGATCGCGAAGAGGTTGTGGTGCGCCTTGCGGAGCGCCTCTTGACGCTCCTCAAGCGTGGTCATGCGGATAGGTTCAACGGACTTGATGCGGAACGGTTCGATGATGGTTGGCATGTGGTGAGTGTAGGTTTGTGCGTATGGATTCACTGGTATGTATGCAAAAAACAGCCCGGATTGACCTGGCCGTTGGGTTTGAATGTGTGAGGGAATCAGTCCCAGGTATTGATCGGTGCGTCAGGATTGGTTTCTTCGCCTTCGGCGCCGCGGACCTGGTCTGGAGCGAAGTGGTCCTGTCTCCATGACTCGGGGTATTCCGGATCATCGAGTTCCATGCATGCTTTGGTCGGGAACATCGGACGGAAGGTATCGCACATCACGGCCATCTCGTCGGTCCACTTCTTCCCGAGCGATGCTTCGACAGTTCCTGGATGCGGGCCGTGGGGGATGCCTTGTGGGTGGACAGAGATCGATCCTTGCGAGATCCCGCGACGCGCTTTGTAGTTCCCCTCGACATAGTACATGATCTCATCGGAGTCGATGTTCGAGTGGTTGTACGGCACAGGGATCGCGTCCGGATGGAAGTCCAACGCACGAGGACAGAACGAGCAGATCACGAAGTTGTGTCCCTCAAAGGTCTGGTGGATCGGCGGAGGCATGTGAAGCTGTCCGGTGATCGGCGCAAAGTCGTGAATGTTGAAGCAGTAGGGGTAGTAGCAGCCGTCCCATCCAACGACTTCGAGTGGATGGTATGGGTAGATGTACGAGTGCACGGAGTTGAGCGCTTTGATGCGGACCTCAAAGTCACCCTTCTCGTCGTATGCGAGCGGATGGTCTTCGTCTTCGAACGGGACACGAAGATCGCGTTCGCAATACGGCGCGTGCTCGAGGAACTGCGCGGTCTTCTTAGAGATGTAGCGAGGTGGAGGGAGGAAATGGCTCGCGTTGCAGGTCTCGAAGCAGATGAACTTTCCAAGCGGCATCTCGTCTTTGCTGAATCCGCCGAACTCGTCGTTGTCGCTGCCGTCGTCGGGGCGTTCGTCAAAGACGATCTTGTAGATCACGCCTTTGGGCATGACGATGTAATCTTTCTTCCCGAACTTGAGGGTTCCGAACATCGAGTAGACGGTGCCTGAACCAAAGTGTACGAAGAAACACTCGTCGCCTTGTCCGTTTTTGTAGTGGTACTCCATCTGTTGATCTGGTTGGCAGATGGACATCTCGATGTCGTTATTTCCGAAGATCACGACGCGTCCTTGGACGGGGTCGCCGTGTTTCTTGAAGTTCTGAGATTTGACATGACGCATGCGCATCACATCTTCTTCCACATACTCGACCTTGGTGGAGTAGAGCTTTTTCCATCCGGTGACCTGGGTGGGGGGATGGATGTGGTACATGATGCTGCTTGGCCCAACGAACCCCTCGGTGCCGAAGAGTTCTTCGGAGTACAAGGCTCCATCAGGTCTGCGGAACTGGGTGTGACGCTTCTTGGGCAGTTTGCCCATCGACATGTAATACGGCATTGAAACTCAACCTCATTCTTCCCGCTCAGCTCAATTGCGGCGGGAGATGCCATGTTTTCGGACCCTGAATCGGGAAACGGCTCGGATCCTGAATGCATGATTGTATCAGGCATACTCGATGGTTTTTGGGATGATTTGATGCTCCGATGGGGTCTTCATAGCACTGAAATTGGGTATGTGTGAGTGCGGCAAACAGTATGCGAACATCAGGCTCAAATTTGTGTGGTGTGGAGAAGGAGAGCTTTCGTGACCGATAGAGCAATACCGCGCCCTTTTATGGGGTTCGGGCGTATAATCTGGTTCGAAGTGGACGAACTCAGATACGGATCCAAGGGGACTTCCGGATCGAGTTCATGTGAGCCGAAGACTTTGTTCAACGACGCCTCAGCTAAGCGATTCAAGAGTGATACACCCTCGCGTGTCCGATTTGGGCCGTATGAATCTGTGCGTCCACTTGCGCCTGTTCACGGCTGTCAAAGAATGATCATGCTGCACGGGCATGAGCGTACGAACCACTTGATGTATCGGTTCGAGCACATCAACGATTCTGTCGCTCGTCGTCGCGTGTTTGATCGGATCATGAAGACTGCTCGTCTTGAGCATGCACATATTCTTGAGATCGAGCGTGTGGGTTACGACGACACAGGTCGCTTATGCGTGATCACGGAGTATCCAGGGAACCAAGAGGGTCTTGTGACTCTCGGGGATCTGCTCGAAGCTCGTGGTGGGCGTCTTGAGTTCAAAGAAGCTATCCGCTTGATGGGACAACTCCTTGAAGCATGTATGCATGCATCGGAGCAAGGCATTGTCCATGGTCCATTCACTATGGATGAGTTGCTGGTTGATCGTCACGGCTGCACATTGATCGAGCTCTTTGGGCTCGAGCAAGCACTCCATAACGAATACTCAGTGCCGGATGCTCGGGCGGAGCAGACTCGTACGGTCATCGGGATCGGGTACCACCTGGCGACAGGCATGCCGTTCGGAGAGCATTCGTCTGAGAGCGAAGGCGGGAAACCATCCAAGTTTACGAAGAAGAACGAACGCCACTGGGATAACTGGTTCGGATACGCGATGGATCCGTTGGGTGGATTCGAATCTTCGATGCAGGCATTAGAGACGATGCCGACAGATGCTGAGCACATTGCTCGCTTGGTCGAGTTGAAGCCGCAGATTCCGATGAACGCTCCGAAGCGTGTCTCAAAGTCCAACCAGAACATCGCTGGTGCTGTGTTCTCACGATTCCGCCGATCTGCGAATCGCCCGCAGGACTGATTTTTAGTTCCAATTTTCAGTACTGAAATTTTTTACTGAATCGCTGCGTTGTAGCGTGTCTGGATTTCTTCCCAGTTGACGATGTTCATAAATGCGTCAATGTACTCGGCGCGTCTGTTCTGATAGTTCAGATAGTATGCGTGTTCCCATACATCAACACCTAAGAGCGGTATCGCGCCAGCAAACATCATTTGTTGCTGATTCTGCATCTGTAGGATCATGAGCCGTTGAGCGATGGGTTCATAAACGAGCCAGCCCCAGCCTGATCCCTCAACAGATTTCGATGCGGCTTTGAAGTGCGCTTTGAACTGTTCGATGGATCCAAAATCATGCTTGATTGCTTCTGCGAGAGAACCTGACGGATTGCCACCTCCACCTTTGGATTGTGGTGCCATTCCGTTCCAAAAAAGGGTGTGGTTGATATGTCCACCGGCGTGGAACGAGAGTTGACGCTGCCAATGCTGAAGTGTGCTCATGTCAGCTTCTCCGGCGCGGATTCGCTCAAGTTGTTTGAGCGCATTGTTGAGTCCTCGTACATATCCAGCGTGGTGCTTGGAGTGATGAATCATCATGGTCATGGAATCGATGTGGGGTTCCAACTCGTCATAGCCGTAGGGGAGTGTCGGGAGGGAGTACTCCTTGGTCGTGTCGTCAAATCCAAGATCAATGCTTGATAGAACCGAAGCGTGTGCCATGGTAGAGAATCCAGCGAGGGCTCCGATCCCAGCGGCGGTTGTGGTCATCGTGGTTAATGCTTCTCTGCGTGTGATATCTTGATTCATAGTGTGCTCCATTCGTTCGGCATCATCCACTCGATGCAGCATGGTTATCCTAGTCAATCTTGTCTTCCCTCGATTGCGGCGATCAGGCAAGTCGCGCCGAGCAATAGTAACTCGTCAAGTTCTTCGTCGTCTTTGAGCACTGAAAGTCCCAAGCGGTACACAAACCAGTTGAAGTGCTGCCGTATGTAAGCGACGGGCTCTTCTGAGCCGCTCTTGAAAAACTCGTAGCGTTGCGGGAAGAAGGCGGAGAGGTCGCCGCGGCGCATGAAGGCCATGAACCAGCTTTTTTCTTTGAGCATGCCGATCTCTTGTCCTTGGTCATCAAAGATGAGCCATTCGTCTTTGAGAAATGTCGATTTGAGCCCCTTGCGGCGGAGCGATCCAATCTGTGTGCCGTCGGGTAGTGTGATGTCGTAGGTTGCTCCAAAGTCGATGATGGATCGTGCGGCGAGTGTGAGTAGTGGCTCAGAGAGTGATTCGTCTGTATAGAGGCGGATATCTTCTTTGAGTTTGAATGCTTTTTGTTTGCAGTATCCGACGAGTGAGCCGTGTTCGTCGTAAATATGGAACGCGGCGCCGAAGATCTTGAGAACCTTGCGTCGGATGGTGTACTGTTCCCCAGGTTTGGCTTTGATTGGCATTGTGAATCCTGTACTCAATTGGCATGTGTATACAGATAGTGTATAAAAAAACCGGGTCTTGCGACCCGGCCTTGGAAGTTGTTGTCAATCTTTTGTTTATTCGGATTCGCCGACTTGCCAGCGTTTGAATGAGCTCAGGGAGCAGCCTGAACCAACGAGGTCTTTGATCTTCTTCGAAGTGTCCATGACGAAGTCTTGCTCGAGGAGTGCGACTTCTTCGAAGAACTTTCGCATGCCGCCTTCAACGATCTTTTCAGCGATCGATTCGGGCTTGCCGGACTCGACCGCTTGCTCGATGCGGAACTTTTTTTCCTTCTCGACGAGGTCTGCAGGGATGTCGTCGGCGCTCAGTCCGAGCGGGCGAGGCATTGCTGCGGCGACATGCATTGCGATCTGACGCATGGTGTCGTCACCGAGTTCACCTTCTGCTTGGATGAGCACGCCGGTTTTGCCGTCGTGGTGCACATACTGGCCGTAGGTTGTTGATCCTGCGGAACCTGAGAGGCGTTCGATTCGGCCGATGGAGATGTTCTCACCGGTCGAGATTCGAAGGTTGTCGATGATCGCGTTCATCTCATCGCTTGGTTCGACGGAATCTGCAGCGAGACCAAGAGCGAGCTTCGCGAGTTCATCAGTCGCGTTGATGAAGTTCTCATTCTTTGCGGTGAAGTCGGTCTCAGCTTTCACTTCGACGATCGCTGCGGATGAGCCGTCGTCGGAGACGGCGATACCGATACGACCTTCGCCTGCGACGCGATCGGTCTTGGTTTCCATCTTGCCTTTGAGCTTCTTGCGGAGGAGCTCTTCGGCCTTCTCAGGATCGCCGCCGGCTTCGGTGAGTGCTTTCTTGCATTCCATCATTGCGAGCCCGGTCTTATTCCGAAGGCTCATGACATCTTTAGCGCTGATTTCCGCCATATCTGTACTCCAGCATTCTGCGGTTTGGTGTCGCCACCCATCGCTGGGTGGTTCGTGGTGGTATTGATTGAACAGACCCGAGGGTCTGATGAAACTTGACTACTCTGGACTCAGTTCAAGACTCTGCGGCAGCAGTCGCGGCGTCATTCACGCTGCTTTCTGCAGCTGGAGCGTCATCTGCTTTGAACTGTGCACGGCGAGAGCGCTTCTGAGCGCCTTCGTTTGCTCCGTTGTCTTCTTTGTCCTTGTTGGTGATCACGCGATTCTGCTTGCCGTCAGCGACTGCTTTGCAGAGCTCGCGGATCACGACATCGATCGAACGCATGGAGTCATCGTTTCCTGGGATTGCGATGTCGGCCATGTCAGGGTCACCATCGGTGTCGATGAGGCAGATGGTTGGGATCCCGAGCTTGCGTGCTTCGCGGAGAGCGGTGGTCTCACGCTTGACATCGATCGCGATCATGACGCCTGGGAGCTTGTTCATCTTTCGAACACCACCGAGGTTGCGTGCGATCTTCTTCATTTCGCGGCGGAGTTGCGATTCCATTTTCTTCGAGTAGGACTGGAAGTTGTCTTCTTGCTCGATCGCTTCGAGTTCTTCGAGACGAGAGAGACGCGAACGGATGGTGCGGAAGTTGGTGAGGGTGCCTCCGAGCCAGCGTTCGGTGACAAAGTGCATGTCGACATCAGAGACGCGTTGCTCGATGACATCTTTCGCTTGGCGCTTGGTGCCAACGAAACAGACATCCTTTCCACCCGCTACGACATTCTGAACGAGCTTGCGTGCGAGGAGGAGACCTTTGACAGTTTCCTTGATGTCGATGATGTGGATGCCGTTGCGCTTGCCGTAGATGTATGGTCCCATCTTCGGATTCCATCCAGAGGATCGCTGTCCGAAGTGGATGCCCGATTCGATGAGGTCTTGGACAAGAGTGTTTGCCATGATAATGATCCGTTCCTTTGCCAGCGACACCGGCGGTGATCGGACCGCGAGAGGGCGCTTTGGTGACAGATAAGGATCCGCGGTTGCGGATCGGGGTTGCTTTGTACTCAATCAAACTGACCGGCACCGATCATGCCGGGTCTCAAGTATAGATACCTGTTTGGGTTGGGCAAACTGAAAATCGACTGAAATCTCTACACGGTAGCCCAAACAAAACCATATCGGATCGTGGCGGGCGTGATCTGGGGAAC
>WUAJ01000055.1 GCA_009827215.1 Phycisphaeraceae bacterium | reverse complement strand
TTGAGTCCTTTGCTTACAAATAACCTTTACGATTCGGAACCGCCTGCACTGAGTCTTGCGATCAGGATCGCGAGCAACTGGCAGCGTTCAACGAGACTTGGGATTTCGATCCATTCATCGGGGGTGTGGAGACCGCCTCCGCGTACCCCGAGAGTGTCAATGGTTGGAAGTCCTGCTTGCTGGAGGATGTTGCCGTCGCAGACCCCGCCGGTCTTGGCGAAAGGTAGCTTCTGTCCGAGTCCCTCCGCGACCGCTCGTGCTTGGAGCGCGAGTGACTCGGTCGCCGGGATCATCGGCTTGGCAGGACGATTGAAGCTGCGATGCACCTTGACTCCTGGGAGCGTGTCTCCGGATGTGTTGAGTGCATCGAGCATGGTCGCTATTTCATCGGCAATTGTCTGATCCGGGAATCGCACATTCCCCCACGCTTGCGCGTGATCGGGAACCCCATTGGTCACAGGCCCACCATTGAGTGGTCCGATATTGAGGATGCGTCCTCTTTCCGGATCAGGCATGCCCCCCACCGCGACCAAGCACTCTCCGAGCTTGGTGACCGCGGAGATGCCATCGGTGAACGCTCGTCCGACATGCGCGGACTTGCCGAAGGTTTCGATCATGAACTGCCCCGCGCCCATGCGTTCGACGACCAGCTCCCCTCCCGGCATCGCGGGCTCGAGCGCCAGTCCGAAGTCGTGGAGCTTCGCTTGATCGCGGAGTGCTTGTGCGGAGTGGTATGTGCCGGTCTCTTCGTCCGCGTTGAGCGAGAAGGTCCAGTTGGCGCGGATGCCGCATTCTTCGAGCGCTTCGAGGGCCGCGACGGCGATCACCAGTCCACCCTTCATGTCCACGCAACCTGGTCCCAGCGCGGTCTTGCCGTCGTCAGAGATCATGAGCTTGTTGAAATCGGATGCAGGATCGTGGACGGTGTCCATGTGTCCCGCGATGAGGACGCGTCCGGACTGAGCACCATTGAGACGCTCGCAGATCGAGGTGGTGGGCATGTACCCGCCGGGCTTTCCACCAAGCAACCATTCGGGCTTGGGATCGGGATCGACCTGCGTGTGCTTCGCTCCGAGTGCGACCAGTCTGGAGGTCAGCAACTCGCGAGTGTGTTCGATGCCTTGCTCGTTGAATCCTCCGGTTTTGGTGCCGACGTGGAGGATCAGGTCTTCGAGCAGCGCATCAGCTTTGGAAGCGATGGTCTGTGCGATGAGTTGTTCTTGTTGAGTCAGAGTCACGCGGGAGTCTACGAGCCCCAAAATCGCCCTTCCAAGCGCGTGAGCGGTGATTTTTCACGATCGTGGTTTAAAACCAATAGGGCATGCTTTGGCCGACAAGTTTTTCCCGAGCTACCAGCAATGCACGCAGCAACTGAGCCAAACCCACCCCCAAACAGTTGGCCCACTTGGTCCAGTTGCTCATATTCATCATCTCAACCAAGAAGAACATTCTTTGTTTCTGTTGATCAGTCAGGACCAACTGACCCAAGTCCCCTCTCAGGACTTGGGTCAGTTGGTCCAAGTGAATCTATAAAACCCTATTTACACACTAAAAACGCAACTGACCCAACCTGCTGGGTGGGGGTTGGGTCAGTTGCTCAAAGTGTTCCAAGCGATCCCTCATATCTCTCAAAAAACACAACTGATCCAACCCTCTGGGTGAGGGTTTGGCTCAGTTGCTCTTTCAATAGACATTGCCCAAAGCACACGTCGTTTTGTGCAGATTCGGTCAATGCGATTAAGGTTGTGTGAGCTTTGAACTTTCACGCACAATCCATCCGCATCCAAAGGTAAAGTTCGGCGAGTGTAGCACCTACGGCTTGCTCGCGTCACGGATGACCCACGAGTCAAACCGACACACATCAGTCCAAATCACGACAGGGAGTTGCCATGCGGTATCGTGCGTGCTGGATCTCGGACCTCCACCTTGGGAGCAAGAAGGCCGAGACGGAGTTGATCTACAGCTTTCTCAAGAAGAACGAGTTCGATGCGCTCTACCTCAACGGAGACATCATCGATATCTGGCGCTGGAAACAAGCGGGACTGCTCAAAGCAAAGAACACGCAGGAACACATCAATGTTGTCCAGCGCCTGCTCAAGCTCGCGAAGAAAGACACGCCTATCCATCTGACCATCGGCAACCACGACGAGTTCCTCATGCACTTCCTTGGGGACAACGACGCGGCGCGCGACTTTGGTCAGATCAACCTCGCCGAGCGTGTCGAGCATACTACCGCGGATGGGAAGCGGTACCTGATCCTGCACGGGCACCAGTTCGACCTCGTCACCCGCACCGCTCCCTGGCTCTCGAAGCTCGGCGATCGTGGATACGAGACGCTCATCTGGATCAACCGCATCGTCAATCGAATCCGCCGACGACTCGGACTCCGCTACTGGTCGCTCTCTAAGTTCATCAAACTCAAGGTCAAGAAGGCAACGATGATCATCGGGAACTTCGAAGAGAGCGCCCTGCACTACGCGAAAGACCACGGCTACGACGGCATCATCTGCGGGCACATCCATAACCCAGAAATCAAGGTCCACGACGACGGCCCCGACTACCTCAACTCGGGATGCTGGACCGATCTCGCGAACTGCAACGCCCTCGTTGAACGCATGGACGGCTCCATCGACCTCATCCACTGGAACGGCACTGACGAGGTCATCCTCAAATCCACCGACCCCAATCGCGGAGAGACCTACCTCCCAACGATCTACGAGCTCGGGAGTATGCCTGAGGACAAACTTAAGCGGCAGCGGCAGGTCAGTGTCCCTGCGGACGAGGTGCTACTCGGTTTGTGATGAATCCGACCGATCCGTCTTCATCAGATCCGCAACGCGGATCAACGGCACCGATTTATTCTCTCGATCGACAGTGATGCCGAGCACATCTCTGAGTTGACCGACTTGCCAATCGAGCCAGCCGATTCGATCGAGCCACTCTTTGCGTAGGAGCTGGAAGTACTCATCGATGTACTTTGAATCCGATCGCCCAGACGAATCGTCGTCTCCGAACTGAACATTGCAACCAGGGCAGATTTCTGAACTTGGGTCTTTATCCGCGTAATACGCTTCGCAACCACCAAGCGAAGTTCCGCAGACTGGACACAACTGCACTTGATCTTCATCAATGGGGATAGCTATGTAGTCGCCTACATAGTTCTTCATGAATACAAAGTCCATGTGTGTTCCCCGAACGATCCTTACTCGATTGGCCGGATGATCCCAAGATCAATCACCACCCCATCGGGTTGGTACAGATCCACATTGAGCTCATCCTCTTTGATCGAGGTGAACACGATCGAGGTGCGACCGGAGTTCTCTGCGTTGATGAAGTCCGCGTAGGAAGGGCCGGCGTATTTCTCATTGTTGCGTTCGTTCGCGTGGAAGTGGTAGTGCGCCAGTGCACGATCCGAGAATCGCATCATGTCGTCGCTCGCGACGAATCGTTCATCACTCACACGATCACGCGCCCGCGGACGGAACAGCACGGCTCGGTGCGACGCGTTCGCGTTATCGACATCGATGATCCCGCCGTATTCGGTTTTGGTGTCTTTCTTGTCCAGCGCTCGCTGCACATAGAGCTTCTCGACGACCGCTTCAGATCGCACGGCTTCATCAACCACCAAGATGGTGAGCAGATCGGCCCAGCTCAGCTGGTTCTGCCAATCCTCGATGCGCTCTCTGCGAGACGGCTGCCCCTTGTCGGGCTTGCGACGAATCAGCGTACGAGCGTTCTGACGATCGCGGATCTCATCAATTAGTTGCTGCCGATTCATCGAGAACCAGTCCGAGCGGTTCGCACGCGCCCAGCGGAGTGCTTCGAGGTGACGCAGTTCGAGCCCGTCGCGCTGATTCCCGCGCAGGTACGACACGGCAAGCCGGGACTTGTCCCACCAGACCACGTTCTTCGCGGCCCAGTCGTCATCGGTCGCGTGACGGAGCTGACGCAACCACGCGAGTTCCATCGCTTGGTTCGGGAGAATCCCAAAGTCATTCCAGCACGCGCGGAGATCGTCGAGCGTTTGCTGCGTGCCTTGGTCTGTGGCGCTTGGGGTCATGTTGGATTCGAGCAGTCGCACGCGCTGCGAGCCGTCCGCGTCGAGCCGTCCCAGCAATCCCCACGCGTCATCACGCGTGCGATCCGCGACGCGGAGGATGGAGCGTTCTTCCCTGTCCGAAGCGCCCTTGAGCGGATCGAGGAACACGCTGAACACCACCGCTTCGATCGGTTGTCCCGGCTCGAGCGCTTCGATCGCTTTGCGCTCCATGCGCTGCTCATCGGGATATCCCGGAGTCACACGCGCATACGAACGCACGATCGCTGGCATCAGTCCCTGCCACTTGGCGCGGATCGCGTGCTGGAGGATGATGCGGACCGCTTGTCGGTCTTCCTCTGTTGGGAGGATCAATCGCGCCATGCGCGCTGAGTCCGCGTCACCCTCTGGAGAGGTGTCGGACATGAGCAGATCGAGCGTGGTGTAGCGGAGATCCGGAGAGGTCGCGCTGGACCACGCGAGGTTTTTGAATGCCTGCCGAGTACGCTCGCGGACGCGTGTCCCCTCGACGACCTCGGCCCACGCTTGCTCCGCGGCTGCGATCCGATCGCGTTCGAGCAGATCGGGGTTGCGGACATCAAGGATCGGGTTTCCGGTGGGTTTGTACTGCGATCCGGAGGAGCACCCCCACAGCATCGGGATCAGAACGAGCATCAGAACGGTTGAAACACGGGCAATGGTCATACGCGAGTGTATGCCCTCATCAATCGGGCTATCATTGGTCTATGGAAACGCAGTCCACATCTCTGAGCGACCGAGTCAGTGCCGTGATTGATTTGATCCGCCCAGCCGTCCAATCCGACGGCGGCGATATCGAGTTCGTCGAGGTCAGCGACGAGGGTGTCGTCTCGATCCGGATGCACGGCGCGTGCGTCGGATGCCCCTCATCGGACATGACCCTGCGGATCGGGATCGAACGGACGCTCAAGGATCGGATTCCCGAGATTACCAAGGTCGAAGCGGTCAGTTGAGAACCCGTATCCAATCTCTATCAGTAGTGGAGTGCAGCAGATGCGTCAAAACCGCGTTTGTGGGTTCTCTGTGGGTAGTTCTGTGGGTAAGTGATTCCTAATCTCTGATATAGCAGTTGCTTGGGGAATTTGCTTGGCGTGGGGTTGGGATCTCGATATACTGCAGTTCACCCCGGCATCGAAGCTCGGGGCAGATATGGAGCCAGGGATGCTTGTCATTACGAGACGGGAAGGCGAAGAAGTTGTGATCGGCGATCCAAAGAACCCCATCGGGGTTGTGCGGATTGCTTCCGTCAAGGGAGAACGCGTACGCGTCGCGTTCGATTTCCCTCGCGATGTTGAGATCCATCGCCGCGAGATCGCAGAGCAGATTGTCGTTGAAGCCGAGCAGGAGTTCGACTCCGCCGTGATCGCGAAGATCGCTCCAGCCGTCACCAGCTGATCAGGCACATCACCCATATACAAAGAACCCCGACTTTATGTCGGGGTTCTTTTCTGTACATGCTTGATGGAATCCCTTAAGGGCATCCCGCCGCGAAGTCTGCGAGGAATGCGGAGACATCGAGAAAGTTGAAGCTCATGTCGGCATTGTAATCGGCGCTTGGATCCATCTGTCCGAACGCTTGGAGGAACGCGCTGACATCGAGGAAGTTGAGCATCCCATCGGATGTGTAATCTGGGAAGCAGTTCGTGCTCGGCTCGTGCTGAAGCACCAAGACACTCATCGCCGGAAGCTCCAAGGATGCTGATTGTGCAAATGGACCATTCGCGATCGTTTCCGATGAGAGCATTCCTTGTGTTCCTATGCCTGATCCATCGTACGCGATGTCTTGAGTGTTGAGCACCACTCCCCACTGCCCTTCACGAGGTAATCCGATTCGGTAGTCTGCGTGGTCATTGTTCGAGAAGTTTGCGACGACGACGAAACTGTCGCCTTCATTCTCCCATCGCTGCATCGCGAGCACATCAGCGCTGTTGTTTGAGTGATACACCCATGCGTTCGAGTTTGCTCGGAGCGCCGATTCAGTTGTACGCAACGCGATCAAGTCTTGGTACATCTGGAAAATCCCGCTGTACACCGTCTTGTGCGCCCAGTCGATTTTGCTCGACTCCCAACCATCGTTCTCGAGCCATTCGGTGCCTTGGAGGATTCCTGGGATGCCTTTACTCAGGATCGTGAGCGCCTGCGCCATCGTGGTGCGTCCGCGAGCAAAGTCATCATCGTGCGGGAAGCTGGTATCAATCACACGCACGGCTCGTTCATGACCATTGAGAGGCCAAGCATCGTCGTGGAGCTCGAAGTAGTTGAAGACCTCAGTGCCGCTCACGCTCCCGGTCCCATCCAGAGCCGCAGCGGTTCCCGCGATGTTCGGATTCCCAGACGAAGCTCCGAAGATCGTGTCGCGGATGGAGTTCTTGAAGCTGTTGTGGTACTGGGAATCGAAATCGATGCCGGTCTGGACCCAGTCGGAATCGATGTAGATCTCCGCGATGGTCTTCGCGTCCGAATAGCGTCGATCGATGAGTTGATTCATCGCGCGCATGAGATTCTGCCCTGAGTTCCACTGTGCGGTCCACCCTGAATCCGTCATCGCCATGACGGCGTCCTGACGGTATCCATCCATTCGGAACTCTCCCATGACATGGAACACCGAGTCGAGGTAGTAGTCAAATACGCCTTGCTTGTCGAAGTCTGCCTGTGCTCCCCAAGGGGTGTCCTGAGCGTTGACATCGAAGTACTGTTGGGATCCGTCGAAGTTCCAGAGGAAGTTGTCGGTCGGCGAGAGGTGATTCCAGACGACATCGAGGATCACCGCGATCCCCTCGCCGTGGAGCTGATCGATCATGTATTTGAGATCATCGGGAGTCCCGAGCGCGTCTTCCCATGCGAAGACTGAGATGGGGTTGTATCCCCCGGATTGACTTCCTGGGAACTCGTTGATCGGATTGAGCATCACAACATTGACACCGAGTTCCGCAAGATGTGATGCACGATCACCAACATCACGGTAACTGCTCGGATTCCCGGCTGGACCTGCTGGATCATTGCGTCCAGAGAATGTCCCCACATGAAGCTGATAAACCACCCACTCGTCCATCGGCGCGGCTACGAAGTCATCGTGTTGCCATTGATATGCGAGCGGATCGGTGATGATCGCGTTGAGGTTGTCCCCAGGATTCAACGCCGCGGAGTGCGGATCGGTGTTCCAGTGGCTGTTGTTGAAGAAGTACTTGTACATCTGACCCGCAGATGCGCCATCGATGAATCCGATGAAGTCTTCTCCGACCTTAGTGAGCGCATCGCCCACTCCCCAGCCGTTGAACTCGCCGCGGACTTGTACATTGGATCGGGTCGGCGCCCAAACACGAAAGACTGTACCACCCTCGACAGGAGTCGATCCCATGCGAGCATGCTCAAGCGTGTCGAAGTTGACGAGGTATCGGTTTGCTGGCTCAGTATCACTTGGACCATCGGGTCCGACGTAATCGGTGTCCGAGCCGTCGGTGAGTTCGTAGACATATTCGACGATCATTCCAGCAGTGCTTGGGATCGTTGCGGACCAAATGTCCTTGGGTCCTCGAATGCCGGTAATGGTCGCGTTGATCCAGCTCACGAAAGAACCATCAACCCAGTACCCTATACGCGCGCTGGTCAGGTCGTCGCGCTCAGTGAGTAGTTGGACTTCAAACGATTCGCCGTTCATCGGAACCAACGGACGGAGGTCATGTTGTGTCTCGTGACTGAGCAAGTCCCACTTGACATCGTTGTCCTGCGCTATGGACTGGGTTGTGGAACACACGAGCACGCTCGCAGCCGCGGCGTGCATTAACATTTGACCATTCATCAATGACCTCCTAAACCCCCAAAATCTGTATATACAGCTCACGCAAGGGTATCAGCAGCGTGATTGGTATGCAAGAAGAAACCCCAACGACTCGCCGGGGTTTCGGGTATTCATGATGTGATCGTCCGTATCGGACTGGTCGGCTTACTCAGGATCGCCAGAGGACATGTCGTAGACCCAACCCTCGATCGCGCGGTCGAGGTCTTGGACTTCGCCGTCGTTGAAGAAGAGTCCCAGTTCGCGCTGAGCGGCTTCTGGGGAGTCCGAGCCGTGGATGAGGTTGAAGGAGTTGGAGACACCGAAGTCGCCGCGGATTGTTCCCGCGTCTGCTTTGGATCCGAAGGTCGCACCCATCATGGAGCGAGCGATCGAGATAGCTCCGACGCCACGGACGGCCATAACGCAGACTGGAGAGGAGGTCATGAATCCGACGAGCCCGTCGTAGAACGGTTTGCCTTTGTGATCCGCGTAGTGGGTCCCGGCGAGTTCTTGGGAGATGGTCATCATTTTCATCCCAACGATCGCGAGGCCTTTTTCCTCAAATCGGGTGATGATCTTGCCCATGAGGCCGCGTTGGACTGCGTCTGGCTTGAGGATAATGAGGGTGGTTTCCATTGGATTGCTCCGGTGTATGTCTTGTGGTGTGGTGGTCGCCGAAGGCTGTTTCCGGCGCGGTTGGAATCATAGCGTCTGCATTGATCGTGTCCAAGTTTCAGATGGGTGATTGAGCGAGGAGATTGTGCTCAATCTTCTTGATAAATGACCCTGAATCGCTCACAGAGCAAGATCATGTCCTCGCTGGGTCGTTTCCCGATTTTGGGAAGTGTTCTGGAGAAGAACTCCCAGTGTGCTTGTCTCCACCAGTCGAGTGTCCTCTCTCCCTCACCCTCGTCATAGGCAAACTGCTCGTCAACATCGCAGAAGGGTGTAGGCGTGACTGAGAGCGTCTCAAGGATACATCGAGCATTCCCTGCCCCATCAAGAATCACAGCAAGTGTTCCAGGAGTGAGTGGCATCTCATTCTCATGCTCCCACTCCCACTTTGATGAGCAAGTCGCGATCTTCGTTCCATTGAGCACAAGTTGGAGCAATCGGTTTGCCATTTCTGGGGAGTCACCGAAATAGTCTGTGACGACCGGTTTGCTGTGGATATCAGGATCACTGATTGGATTCGACGAACGAAATCGAGTGACAAATGCATCGATTTGATCTTGATTGGGGACTATTGGATTCGGCATGATCGATACTTCCTGAACGGCGTAGAACTAAAACTCGCTTGGATTGATCCCGGAAGCGAATCCCATGAACAATGCCCCCAGTATGCCTCCGAAGAAACCGACTCCGACACAACCGAGCCAGATTATGATCGCGAAGATCATGTGCAATGGCGCGACAGGCTTGTCATCTTTGATCCCGAGTTCTTTTCGCTGATCGCTGTACACTATGAACCAGTTGATTAATGCGAACATACAGCACAATCCCCACAAGCTGAGTTCGATGAGAACAATCACAAACAACCAGTCTTCTGTATGGACTGGTATGATGCGTAGAACAATCGCGAGCATCGTCCCAACAATTGTGAACGCCGCGATCGATAACCAAGGCATATGAAGCCAATACAACTTCTTCACCCAGACCGAAGCAATCAGCTTGAACTGATGCTCCGGACCGAGTTTGCATATCCCTACACCAACTGCATTTGAAACGAATACTCCCGATCCGATCCCAAAGAGTACAAACAAGAACGGGAGCGCCGATCCTCCCATCGCCCCGATCGTGGCGCCCACGCCGTAAACAAACAGAGTGATAAACCAAGCGACCCCAGCGGCTTTGAGTGTGTGCGCAAAGTCAACGACCACCGATCGACGAGCCGGTTCACGCAGTTCACACGCTGGTGTCCAGCTGCTATTGCACTCTGGACAGATCTCACCGATCTTCCTTGGGATGTCGTATCCACAACTGTGACAAGGAACGAGGAGCGTCGTGGGCGGTGGTGACGGATTGTGATCTGAATCGCTCACGCTCTGGGTACGATCGGCAGTTTGTATGGGTTTGCTCGATGTTTCATTTGCTCCAAATCGGGCAGAATCGGGACGGATCGGGTATGCTCTACCTTTAGATCTTGAATTGATTGCCCCGCCAAGGAGGGTGGAATGGCCAAAGGTACGAAACGAACCAAAGCCGACGCTGAGTCGATGGCGTCCAAACAACGCGATATCTCCGTCTCGGAGTTCTTCGCGAAGAACAGGCACCTGCTGGGGTTCGATAATCCTCGCAAAGCGCTGCTGACCACTGTGAAAGAAGCCGTAGACAACGCGCTCGACGCGTGCGAGGAAGCCGGGATCCTCCCGGAAATCGAAGTCAAGATCGAAGAGATCACTCCCCCACCGCATGCTTCAAAGCCGGGACGCTACTTCGTCACCATCACGGACAATGGGCCGGGCATTGTCCGCAAGCAGGTCGAGAACATCTTCGGACGACTTCTCTACGGCTCCAAGTTCCACAGACTCAAAATGTCACGCGGACAGCAAGGGATCGGGATCTCCGCCGCGGGTATGTACGGCTTGATGACGACCGGCAAACCGATGGTCATCACCACACGACCAAAGAAGAACAAGCCGGCGCACCATCTCGAACTCGCGATGGACACCACCAAGAACAAACCAGAAGTCACCGTCGATGTCGAGACCGACGACTTCCCCAACAACACGGGAACGCGCGTCGCGATCGAGATGGAAGCGAAGTTCTTCCGTGGCAAGGGCTCCGTCGAGACCTACCTCGAACAAACCGCGATCTCCAACCCCCACTGCTCGATCACCTTTATCCCACCCGACAAAGCCGGAGAGAATCCGGATCTTGCTGAAGCCAATGACGGCATCGAAGCCGACGAGCAAGGCATCGTCCGCACGCAGGAGTTCAGCGATCGGATCGTGTATCCGCGCACCGTGGACGAGCTCCCACCCGAAACCGAAGAGATCAAACCCCACCCCTACGGCGTTGAGCTTGGAACGTTCCTCACGATGCTCAACAAGACCCAAGAAAAGCAACTCAGCGGATTCTTCCGCAAGGAGTTCTGTCGAGTCCCGCCGTCAACAGTCAAGGAAGTCACGGCTGCCGCATCCACCAAGGGCAACTCCTACTCCGGGAGCACCTGGGTCAAGACCGTTGAATCAAAGGACGCGGAGAAGATCTACAAAGCATTGCAAGAAGCGAAGCTCCGCGCACCTCCGACGGACTGTCTCTCACCGATCGGTGTCAAGCAGATGCTCGCGGGACTGCTCAAAGGCGTCAAGGCGGAGTTCTACACCGCGTCGACGCGCAAGCCGAGCGTGTATCGCGGGAATCCATTCCAGATCGAAGCCGCGATCGCGTTTGGGGGTGATCTTCCAGGAGATCAGCAGGCGCGCGTGATCCGATACGCGAACCGCGTCCCGCTGCTGCATCAGCAGAGCGCGTGTTCATCGTTCAAATCTGTCGTCGAGACCTCATGGAAGAACTACGGCATGCAGCAACCCCGCGGCGGACTCCCGGTCGGACCGCTCGTGGTGATGATCCATATGGCGAGTGTGTGGGTGCCCTTTACAAGCGAGTCGAAGGACGCGATCGCGGACTACGACGAGATCCGCAAGGAGATGCAACTGGCGTTGCAGGAATGCGGGCGAAAGCTCGGTCAATACATCCGACGGCGCCAACGCATGAAACGCG
This sequence comes from Phycisphaeraceae bacterium, assembly GCA_009827215.1. GTDB lineage: Bacteria > Planctomycetota > Phycisphaerae > Phycisphaerales > UBA1924 > UBA1924. Next base: position 92 of record WUAJ01000055.1, on the reverse strand, counting down.
ATGCGCAGAAGCGCGATGTCTTCGAGCGCTATATCGGGGAGATCTCCAGAGCGTGCAACTACCTAACCGGTACGGACACGCAGGAGCTCTAC
>WUAJ01000054.1 GCA_009827215.1 Phycisphaeraceae bacterium | reverse complement strand
GTACCTCTACTCAACCTCCGAAGGACAACGCTCCGCATCACGAGGTGAGCTCGGCATCAAAAACGATTGGCTCCTCGAAGGGCCATGGCGTTACTTCGTGCAGGGACTCTACGAGTACGACGAGTTCCAAGCATGGCAGCATCGTCTGAGCGGAGCCGTGGGTGTGGGATACGAGTTCATCAACAACGACACCACCACACTCATCGGACGCGTCGGTGTTGGTGGTTCGTATGAGTTCGGTAAGAACGCCGACGAGACCTTGGTCCCAGAAGGACTCCTCGGACTCGACTGGACCCACAAGCTCAGCGCCAACACCAAGCTGACCGCGAGCACGACCTACTACCCAAGCTTCGATGACTTCGGCGAGTTCCGCTGGGTCAACTCCGCCGGGATCGAGGTCCTGCTTGATGAAGAAACCGGCATGACCATGAATGCCGGGATCGAGCACCGTCACGACTCACAACCAGGTCAGGGGATCCGTCCGAACGATGTGGATTACTACATGGGTGTGGGTTGGAAGTTCTGAGAGCGAAATTTATAACTTAATCAACTTCGTTTAGCCACGGTCGGTATGACTCCTGTGGTGTGCCACATTCTGGACAAGGTACACCATCTGGTAAACCTTCGATGGAGTATCCGCAAAAACTACATTCATTCTTGGGTGACACTGACTCGGAATCAGGACCGAACAAAGCACAAGAAGTAGCGTAAATCAAGTTCCAAAAGAATGGGGCAATGATAACCAGAAGCGCAGACCCCTTGAGTCCAATCACAATTGCCACAGCTGTCCCGAGTAAAACGGCGAGTCCAATCTGATCACTATTCCATGCTCTTTGCACCAATAACGCAGTAATGAAACCTGGAATACCAATAAGTGTTACAACCATAAGGTATTCTGATTCAGGCTTCGTCAGATTGATCCACTCGGCTAACTTCATTCCGACACCACCGTACACAAGAGCCGTCAATGAATAGATCAATCCCCAAATGACCACCACGGTGTCATAGGTATTCCACTTCGGAGCAGCGCGCGTCGTAGTAAAGCCGACATGAATCAAAATGAATACGGTGCTGTAAACACCTGTGTGTATGAGTATGTAAATCAATCCGGACACAATTAGCCTTCGACTCTCCAATTACTCCCATCCCGCTGCACCCTCCGGTACAGCGTGTCTCGCTCCACGGCTTCGTACCCCGCTTCATTGATCGCTTCGATCAGATCGCGTTCCGTAGTCTCTTGGTGCGTGCCTTCCCCCACCGCTTTGGTGATGTCGTACCAGACGACGGTGCCGTCGATATCGTCCGCGCCCGCTTCGAGCATGACCTGCGCCATCGGGAGGGTCTGCATGATCCAGAACGCTTTGACATGCGGGAAGTTGTCGAGCATCAATCGCGTCACGGCGATCGTGCGCAGATTCTCGACGCCTCCAGGACCGCTCAGGTGCTCAAGCTCCGAACCATCCGGGAAGAACGGCAGCGGGGTGATGGTCTGGTAGTACCCCCCCCGCTCAGACATTGCAGGAGTCGGGAGCGTGACGCCGTCTTTGTTGAGCGTGATGACCGGTGCGGTGATCTGCTCGGATTCCTCGATCCCATCCGCGATGTACGCGTCTGGATCTCCCTCGTATCCGAGGCGCTCGAGTGCTTGGTCTTGCGAGCGGCGCAGGATCTCCATGTGGCGCAGACGCTCGCGACGCTTGTCGACATGTCCGTACAGCATCGTGCAGTTGGAGTTGAGTCCGACTTCGTGTGCGACAAGATGCACATCGAGCCATTCGTGCGCGCCGATCTTGGTTTTGAACGCTTCCTTGTGGACGCGCTCGTCGAAGACCTCCGCGCCGCCTCCTGGGAGTGAGCCGAGCCCAGCTTCTTTCAAGCGCTCAAGCACCCAACGCACTCCCGACTTGGGATCGTCTTTTTTATACACCTTCGCGATGCGCGCCAGGTGGACGAGCTCGACAGCCGTGAACGCTTTGAGGTGGACGCTTGGGGCAACCTCCGTCAGCGCTTTGAGCATGTCCGTGTAGTACTCGAACGGCAGGTACGGATTCAATCCCCCAACAATGTGCATCTCCGTCGCGCCCGATTCCACGGCTTTGCGGCCTTCCTCGCGGATGTACTCCAGATCGCGCGTGTACTCGCCGTCCTGACCCTTCTTGCGATAGAACTCGCAGAACTTGCACGAGAGCGCGCAGACATTGGAGTAGTTGAGGTGTCGATTGATGTTGTAGTACGCGACGCCGGGATGCATGCGATCGCGGACCTGCTTCGCGAGATCGAGCACTGTCCAAATGTCGTTGGTCGAATACAGCGTCCATCCATCGTCGAGCGTGAGGCGCTTGCCGCGCTGGACTTTCTCCGCGATCGGGATCAACGCGGGATCACTGTTGAGGAGTGTGCTCGGATTGGATTCAAGAGTTGTCATAGAGCGTTAATCCAGCTGGAGTTCCTTGATCAACTCGATCATGGATCGCACGGCATGTCCACGATGAGAGATCTTGTTCTTATGTTCAGGTTCGATCTCCGCGCTTGTGTAGATGTAGTCTTCAGCGACCAAAAAGATCGGATCGTACCCAAACCCATTGCTCCCACGAGGGACCGAATCTGCAGGAGTACAATGCGGATGATCGAACGGCACACCGATGCGCCCCTCGAATCGTCCCTCGCATGATGCGAGGATGTTTCCATCAGGATCCGAGAGGACCATGACACACACGAAGCGAGCCGTGCGATCTCTGGGTTCGACCGGATCGAGATCCTTGAGCACCCGATCAATGTTCAGATCGTCGCGCTGCTGGCGAGTCAACCCTGCGGCTTCACCTTCGGCGTCCCCATCAAACGCAAAATGTGATGAGATCACCCCCGGCTTCCCACCGAGTGCGTCGATCTCCAGACCTGAGTCATCCGCAAGACAAAGCATTCCCGTCAGCTTCGCGTACGCCTTCGCTTTGATCGTCGCGTTCTCGATGAAGGTCGATCCATTCTCGGCGGGTTCAGGGAACGATTGAGCTAAGTCGTCCAGTCCGATGATCTCGATCCCAGATCCATTGAGCATGGACCTCAGTTCGCTGACCTTTCCGGGATTCTGTGTCGCGAGGACAATCGTGCTCATGGGCTATTCTAGGGCAAAAATTGGGCTATGCTGGGGTCATGGACGAAACGAGAAACCAGCTCGCACACCAAGCCGCCGACGCGATCGAAGCGGAGTTCCCGACCATCCACGCGCTTGTTGGGTTCGATGGATTTGTGGATTCAATCATCCACATTGTCAATCAGCGCCACTCTATGCAGAAAGAGGATTACGACCGGATCCGCACGATCCCAGAGTTTGCCGCTCGATGCGGAGCCGCCGCAGGGAAGAGCGCGAATCTAGAAATGGTTGTGCAGGATGTCCGTTTCGGAGGCAACGGCCCGCTCCTCTCCAGTGCCCTTGGTTCCCTCGGCGCGAGCGTCACCTATATCGGAGCCGTGTCTCTTGAGGACGACTGGAATCGGATCGATCCGATCTACAAGCCGTTCGCTGAGCGTTGTGATCGTGTGATCCCGATCTGTCCTCCTGGACGCACCGATGCGCTCGAGTTCGAAGACGGCAAGATCATGCTCGGCAAACCCGAATCCGTCCAGCGTGTCACATGGGACCTCATCAAGCAAACACTCGGCCTAGAAACACTCATCGAGATGTTCAACGCTGTATCGCTGATCTCAGTCGTCAACTGGACCCTCGTCGCCGGAGTCGAAGGAATTTGGCAGGGACTCTGCGACGAGATCTTCCCGAATCTCGATCCGAACCCCAATCGAAGATTGTTCCTCGACCTGTCTGATCCAGCGAAGCGCACTGATGACGACATCCGACGAGCGATGGGATTGATCCAGAATCTCCAAGAGCATGTCCCAGTCACGCTGGGACTCAACCTCGCCGAGAGCGGACGCGTCGCAGAAGTCATCGGGGTCAACGCGTACGACGACGAGCACAACCAAACGCTTGCATCCATGGTCCCGATCGCGGCGACACGCATCCGCGAGAAGCTCGGACTCTCGTGCATTGTCATCCATCAGCATACTGGCGCTGGAGCCGCGGATGATGAAGGCGAATCGTGCTGGTTCGCCGGTCCATACACACGCAAGCCTCGCATCTCGACAGGTGCCGGAGACCACTTCGGTGGTGGATTCAGTTTCGCGCAGAACGCGGGACTCAATCTCGGACAGTGCCTCGCCGCGGCGTGCGGCGTCGCCGGCGCGTATGTCCGCGACGCTCAATCACCCAGCCGAGACCGCCTCATCGAGTTCCTCCGCGACCTCCCCGCTCCGGAATAAACCTGCGACTTAGCCTACCGTCCACCCATGGCTCCAAAGAAACCACAGTCGTACCTCGCTGAAGCAAAGACACTCGAGCAATCGGGTGAAGTCAAGGGTGCCATCAAGCTCTATAAGACCTTCCTGTCGCGCCATCGCGATCACCCTAACGCGCTGAAAGTACGGGTCCGCACCGCTCAGCTCTGTGTGATGCAGGGAGAGCACGAAGACGCGATCAAAGTCATCAACACGGCCGGGATCGCGGGACAGCAGAACCTGATGATGATGTACACGCTCGCGCAAGCGAACGCGTACGCCGGGAATCTTGCCCAGGCGCATGAAGCGCTCGAGAAGACGCGTGCCATTGATCCCGACTACCCCCCCGCGATCGCGCGACTCGCGACGATTATGCAGTATGAGGGGCTCACGGACGACGCGATCAAGATCATCGACGACGCGTACGCACGCGGGATCGACGCATGGGACATCGACCACACGCTCGGAGAGCTCGCGGTCAAAGCGGGACGCGTGGATGAAGCAACCGAGCGTCTCCAGCGCCGTCTCGAGGATCAGTCCATCAAAGGAGCGCCGCGTGTCGAGATGGAGTACATGCTCTCGACGCTCCTTGAGCGTCAAGAGAAGTACCAAGAAGCATGGGACTCCGCGACGAGAGCGAACAGTCTCAAAACCGACGGCGGCATGGGTGGATACGCGATCAAAGGCGCTCAAAGAACCAAGACCAACACAAGTGTGCACAAGTACAAAGCACGCATCGAGAGGGTCATGGAAATCTTTACTCCAGAACTGCTCCGATCTCTAGAGTCGACTGACGCAGGTCCTGAAGCTCGTCCGGAGATCTTGATGATCTCCGGTATGCCGCGTTCTGGAACCACGCTGCTCGAACAGATCCTCTCGGCGCATCCGCGTGCAGAAAGCGCCGGAGAGGCGCCGTTCCTGCTCCAAGCGGGATACGACCTCAAGATGTCTCCCGATCCTAAGGCATCGATCATCGAACGACTCTCGGTCAAGAAACGGACCAAGATTGGTGGTCAGATCCTCGAACAACTCCAGCAGCTTTCCGGGAGCGACGAGTACGTCGTGGACAAACACCCCGGCAACGACGAGCACATCGGTCTGCTGTCCGCGATCGCTCCGCAAGCGAAGATGATCCTGACGCGGCGCGATCCGCGGGATGTCGCGCTCTCGTGCTACTTCCGCAACTTCGCGCTCGGACATGGCTGGACCAACAGCTTCGAGTCCATCGTGGACATGATCGAAATCCGTCTCCAGATGCACGACTTCTGGCTCGATACCATCCCTCAGAACGCGCCATGGCTCCCGCTGCGTGTTGGTGATTATCAAGAGATCGTCAACAACCCAGAAGAGCAAACCCGCTCGCTCGTCGAGTTCGCCGGACTGGAATGGGACGACGCGTGTCTGAACTTCTCCAAACGCAAGCGGATCGTCCCGACGCTCCAACCACACCAAGCAGCGCAGGGTGTATACAAAGGTTCACTCGCCAAATGGGTGCGGTACGCGGATTGCATGGGAGGATCGCTCGATCGATTGAACACGATCTGTGAACGCCACGGCTACAGCGTTGAATGAAGCTTATTCTTCGCTCGTTGGACGATTCAAGGTCTCGATCGAGCCGTCTTCTTTCTCGATCAGTATCGTGTCCGCTTCGTCGATGAACAAGCCGTGATCGATGACACCAGGGATGTCGTTGAGTTCCATCGCGAGTTCTGGGAGATCCTCGTTGTTGTTGATCGTTGCGTCAAGCACGAGGTTCCCGTTGTCTGTGAGGAAAAAGCGTCCGTCCATATCCTGACGAATAACGCCGTTGATCCCGATGTGACGGAGTGCATTGCGAGTAGACGCGAGTCCGTACGCCATGATCGCGATCGGGAGCGGAGACTTCACGCCGACCTGTTGCTCTGCGACTTTGGATTCATTGACCATGAATACTGTCCGCTTGGACGCCCAGCACAGGATGCGCTCTCGTGTCATCGCGCCGCGAGAGCCTTTCATGACCACCATTGTGCGATCCACTTCATCGGCGCCGTCGATGAGCAGATCGATCTCGTCGAGCATCGCAAAGTCAATAATCTTGAGACCCAGCGAGCGTCCCAAATCTTCGGCTCGCTCTGAAGCGGCGACACAGTGGATATCGAGACCCTCGTCACTCACACGCTGCGCCAGCGCCTGGATACCCCTTGCAGCGGTCAATCCGGCACCAAGACCAACAGTCATCCCTGAAACGATCTCCGCGATCGCTGTGCTAGCGAGAACATCAGCAGTCTGTTGCTTACTCAAAGCGGATCCCCTGTGCCAGTGTGAGTTCTGTGCCGTAGTTGATTGTGCAGGTCTGACGACGCATGTACACCTTCCACGCATCCGATCCTGATTCACGGCCACCCCCTGTATCCTTCTCACCCCCGAACGCGCCACCAATCTCAGCACCTGATGTTCCGAGATTCACATTCGCGATGCCGCAGTCTGATCCCGCTCCGGTTGGTGCAAGGAATCGCTGAGCGCTGTTGCTCGATCCGGTAAAGATCGCGCTGCTGAGTCCCTGATCGACCGAGTTCTGCATGTCGATCGCTTCTTCGAGTGTTTTGTAGGTGAAGACATACATGATCGGCGCGAAGGTCTCGTTGTACGCCATAGGGAGCTCGTTGTTTGCTGGAGCGCGGATGATGGTTGGTTTGACGAAGTGACCACCTTTGCCATCGATGCGTTCGCCGCCGGTCATGAGTTTGCCGCCTTGCTTGACGGCTTCGCTGACCGCGTTCTCGAACTGCTGGACCGATTGCTCGTTGATCAATGGTCCCATGAGCACTGAATCATCGAGCGCGTCACCGATGTTCACCGTTTCATACGCCTTGACGATCTTCTCGACGAACGAATCCGCGATGGATTCGTGGATGATCAGTCGGCGCGTGGTCGTACAACGCTGACCCGCAGTCCCGACAGCACCAAAGACCGTTGATTTGAGCGCCAGATCCAGATCCGCATCCGGCTCGATGATCACCGCGTTGTTCCCACCCAGCTCAAGCAAGCACTTACCCAAGCGTCCCGCGACGACCGATCCGACGCGCCGACCCATTCGGCACGATCCTGTCGCGCTGATGAGCGGATAGCGACGATCCGCGATCATCGTCTCACCAACCACATCATCCGTCCCAATGACGAGCTGGAAGATGTCCTCGAATCCCATCTCCGATGCGACTTTCTCAGCGATCATGTTCGTCGCAATCGCGGTGAGTGGTGTGAGCAGCGATGGTTTCCAGACAGTGGTGTCGCCGCAGACGGCCGCGAGCATCGCGTTCCAGCCCCAAACAGCGTTCGGGAAGTTGAACGCCGTGATGACCCCGACAGGACCGAGCGGGAGCCACTGCTCTTTCATCGTGTGCTCTGGTCGCTCCGATGGCATCGTGATACCAGTCAACTGACGCGAGAGACCAACCGCGAAGTCCGCGATGTCGATCGTCTCTTGCACCTCACCAATCCCCTCGGCTTTGATCTTCCCCATTTCCAATGACAGCAGCGATCCGAGTTCTTCGAGCACATTGCGATACTCGACACCGATACGCCGGACGAGCTCGCCACGCTTAGGAGCGGGAACCAATCGGAACTTCTTGAACGCTTCGACCGAGCGAGCGGTGGTCTGCTCGTATGAGTCCTTGTCATCCAGACGCACACCCGCGAGTGGTTCTCCAGTCGAGGGGTTGGTCACGACGATGATTCCGTCGGATTCTGGGGTTTCATTGCCTGTGATGTCAATCACGACGCGTGGATGATCCACAAGTCCGAGCGAGACCAAGAGGGGGTGCGGGCGAGTCGATGTGGCGGGTGTCTGTGTCATTGGGTGACAATACGCAGCAAACACGGATCAGACTTGATCACTCCAGCGCACTTCGGTACACATCGCGATTCTGAACGCAACGCTTGCATATGCTCGTCAGTGACCGCTAGCCAACGATCCGAGACATCACCCAAACGACGACCGACTGTCGCGATGCCGATCCCTCACATGCTCGCGCTGGCGCCGCTCGATGTTTGGTTCCGCACGCTCCGAGGCTCGCGCATCCATCCACGCTACTGGATCCGCTTGCTCGGAATCGGAACGACCAGTCTGATCGGAACCATGTGTTCAACCCCTGAACGCTTGCTGCTCTGGATCTACTACACGATCAAACGAGGCGAATCACAGCGTTTCGATCATCAACCCGGCGTGCTGATCATCCTCGGCTACTACCGATCAGGGACCACGCACGCGCACAACCTCATCGCGTGCGATCCGCAGAGCGTCACGCCGCGCTGGTACCAGTCGCTGATGGGACAGGGATTCCTAATCAGCTGGGCCATCACACGATTCCTGCTCGTCCCGTTCCTCGGCTCCTCGCGTCCCCAAGACGGCGTTGGGTTCGGACCACGCTGGCCCGGCGAAGATGACTTTGCGCTCGCGAGTTGGGGATCCTGCTCGACACTCCCAGGACGATTGATCGTCCCGAGTCAATGGGAGCACTGGAGCAGGTGGAACACGCTCGAATCGTGCTCTGAGCATGAGCGTTCACGATGGCGTACAACGCTCGCACGCTTCGCATGGAAAGTAACGCGACGCAACAAAGACAAAGTCCTTTTGCTCAAGACTCCAAGCCATGGGGCGCACATCGACGAGCTCATCGAAGTCTTTGGCGATCGCCTCCGATTCCTGCACATCAGCAGAGATCCAGTAAAGGTCATCGAATCCAACATGCGGATGCACGACAGTCTCAAGCAGCACCTGCTCGAAGACCCCCTCGACCCAACTGAGCTTCGTGAGAGAATTCTCGCAGATTACCTACTGATCGAAAGCGCTACAGATCAATCACTCAAAGCACTCGATCCATCCCGATATGCACAGCTCCGCCACGAGGACCTCATCGCTGATCCGATCGGCCAACTCAACAGCGCACTCAGTCACATCGGGATGCCTATGTCTGAGGTGCACGAGCTCGCGATCAAGGACTATCTCAGCGATCTTGGGCCATACAAGCGACCGACCCATGCAGAGATCGATCTCGGATCGCCGAGCGAGAATGAAACCGATGTGATTGATCGGATCCATGCGTTGCAACCCAATGTCATCGGATCGCAACCCCAATCGCGCATCGAATCGACCACGCACACACCTCGCACAGCGCGCGCTGTGCTCAGCGCCTTTCCTATCGCACTGCTCTGGGGCGCGTTCTGGATCGGACTCGTCTGGATGCTCAAAGAGATCTGGCCCGAGTTCAGACCTCGCATCGACCAGTTCATGTGGATCGGGGGATCGGTCATCGCGATGCTCAGCGTCCGTATCGCCGGCGGGGGTTCCAAAGCACTCGGATGGACCTGTGCTCTGCTCGCGGTGTTGATCTTTATCGCCGTGTCCTTCCCGATCACCGTCATCAACTGGAACTGGGCCGCGGATGGGACGCGCGATGAGTTCATCTACCACAACACCAAGGGCGCGATCCACGGGCTCAAAGCTCCGAGTTCCATCATCTACGCCATCCTCGGCATGCTCACGGCTTGGCGACACGCATCGGACCGCGGTCCCAAAGCACCCGGCACGCGATCTCAACGCTGAGCTGGATCGCGTACAGTACCACTATGCTCAAGCTTCTCCTCGTCTTTGTAGGTGGTGGACTCGGATCGGTCGGTCGATACGCCGTGGGCCGATTCATCGCACGCGTCACCCCCGCTGATCTTGACCCCCCCCATTGGCTCGACCTGTATCCCATCGCGACCATGCTCGTCAACATCGTTGGCTGCGCAATCATCGGATTCGTATGGGCATGGGCGCTCGCAAAGGGACAGGGACAATCCCCAACGATGGTATTCCTCATCGTCGGAGTGCTCGGCGGATTCACGACCTTCTCCTCCTTCGGATGGGAAACTCTCGAGCTCATCCAGAACCAACGCATCGGGCTCGCGTGTGTCTATGTCATCATGTCACTCGTGCTCGGACTGCTCGGAGTCTTCGGCGGATACACCATCGGGACCGCCGCATTCGCATCAGGAGCAACAGCATGATCGTCTACATCATCCGACACGGCAAGGCAGAAATGGATTCCGACACAGGTCGAGATGCTGACCGAAACCTCACCAAACGAGGACACAACCAAGTACGCGCCATCGCGGAGTTCCTCGCATCAGAGCACACAGAGACACCAACCCGTGTGTACGCATCTCCCTACAACAGAACAATGCAAACCGCTGCTCCGATCTGGACAGCGCTGGATCAGCCCAAACAGGTTGACGATCGTCTCGCCGCGATCCGATCGGTTTCGGATCTCATCTCTGTCATCCCTGATACGGATGTTGACGCGATCGCATTGATCTCACACAATCCGACCGTGAGTCGTGCTATTGATGTGCTAATTGGTGGACCATCCGCGCCCTACGACTGCTCGATGCGGACTGGAGAGTTGATCGGATTGGAACTCGATCCATCCAATCCGGTCGGCAGCGCGAAGCAGATCACACACTTCCGACTCAAGAAATAAGCTCACTCCTCGATCAGCTGCTCTCGCATCCAGCGTTCGATCTTCGGAGTCTGCATGGGAAGTCCCGCGAAGATCAGCTCGTGACCGACGGGATACACCCATCGCTCTGGTTTTCCGAGCGCTTCATACAGCGCATCACCAGTCGAGGATGGAACCGCTTTGTCCGATGAGCCGTGGAGCATGAGCATCGGGATTCCATACATGCTCTCTGCGGTTTTGAGCGAATCCAGCCGCGAGTTGACGAGGTACAGATCAATCATCACCCTCGCTTGATCATCATCAAGGGGTTGTACTTCCGTATCCGATGGATCCGCATCCAGATCCACAGCATCGATCCACTTCTTGTAGTTCGAGCGTGTGTTGATCTCAAGGAAGTTCCCCCCTCCTGCGATCATCACGCCCGCATCATACAGATCGGGATCGAAGCTGTACACTGTCGGAAGGATCATCGCGCCCCCTGACATTCCAAGCAGCACGACCGGCTTGTCCGCATGAACACCGAACTGCTCATGCACATGTCGAAGAGATGCGGACGCGGCATACGCGGCTTCCGCCGTGCGCGTGTCGAACATCTCCGCAACTTGCTTGGCGACTTGAGCTTCGCGTCCATCCTCGATCGCATACTGCTGGCGCTGCGTGAATCGCGATGGATGCGAGAGCATCCGGAGCACGGCCCATCCCTTGGAGTTGAAGTAGCGTTCGATCCCATCGATCACCGGCTCAGGAGTCCCGAACATCCCAGGCATCATGACCACAGTCCCGATGGTCTCCGATTCTTCCTTCGCGCTGCGAT
>WUAJ01000053.1 GCA_009827215.1 Phycisphaeraceae bacterium | reverse complement strand
ATCGAGTACCCACCATCAAAGTCATACTCCAGCATCTTCATCACCGATCCCGGCGTGCGCGACTGCGAACCCGTCGAATCAAGCTGGAACAGATTCTGCTCAAGATTCATCCAGATGTACTCAAGCTCATGAGGCGAGTTGTTGGTGTACCGGATCGTCATCGACGCACGCACCGAATCGCTCTCCGTATCAAGTGTCGCGTCGATGGTGTAGTCGCAGCGCTGCTGCCAGTAGTCTGGTCCTGGCGCTCCCGAACCGAGTCGTTGATCGTTGGGGGTCGGGAGATCGATCGCGCGGAAGATGTTGTCCCCGCCCTCTCCTCCAGCTCGGCGGTAGTTCTCATCGATCGCGCCGACCGAGTTGGTCATCACCGCATTGCGCGAGTCCTTGCGGAAGAAATCGCCGCCGCTGCACCCGCTCAACAGCGAACCGCACAGCACCACAAAGACGAAAGAGAAGACTCGGACCCAAGCAGGAAGAACCATCGACGCGCTCCTTAATATGTTTACACAGATCCGCTCCCCTCAAAGCAGACCATCAGAAGAGCAACACGATAGGGACACTTTCCCCGCTCGTCCGAGCAAATCAGACGCGCCGATCCAGCAATCGGTACTGCACCGCTTCGCCGATGTGTTCTGGGAGCACCTGATTACTCCCAGAGACATCCGCAATCGTGCGTGCGACGCGCCGGACCTTGTCGTATCCTCTCGCGCTCAGACCAAGCTGCGTCATCGCTTGCTCGAGCAGGATCTGCGCCGAATCACTCAGCGACATCATCTCGTCGAGCTCTCGTCCGCGCAGGACCGAGTTCACCGTCGCGCCCTGCCTGCTCCGCATCATCGATCGAGCGCCGAGCACCTGCTCTGCCATCTGCGCCGTCGTCGATCCCGTCGCCTTCCCGCTCAGTTCCTTCCAAGGCACCGCCGGCGCTTCGACATGCAGATCGATCCGATCCATCAACGGCCCGCTGATCCGCGACAAGTACCGATCCATCTCCTGCTGCCCCACTTCTCCCGGCGCCACGTCACCACGCGGGGTCGGATTCATCGCCGCGACGAGCATAAATGAAGCCGGGAACTTCACCGACCCGTGCGCCCGCGCGATCGTCACCACACGATCCTCGAGCGGCTGCCGCATCGTTTCCAAAACTCTTCGCGGGAACTCTGGGAGCTCATCCAAAAACAACACCCCATGATGCGCCAGCGAGATCTCTCCCGCTCGCGGCACAATCCCACCCCCCACAATCGCCGGACTGCTCGCCGTGTGATGGGGAGTGCGCACCGGACGACTCGAAATCAAACCGCGCCCCGCCTCAAGCTCGCCCGCGGACGAATAGATCCGCGTCACCTCGATCGCTTCCTCCGGAGTCAAAGGCGGCAAAATCCCAGGCAGCGCCTTGGCCATCATCGTCTTCCCGGTCCCCGCAGGTCCGAGCATCACAATGTTGTGCTGCCCCGCCGCCGCGATGACGAGCGCCCGCTTGACCGACTCCTGCCCCTTGATCTCCCCAAAGTCCACGCCGGCGCGCGACGACTCAAGCATCGACGCGACATCCACCGCTGGAGTCGGTTCAAGCTCAAGGCCACCATTGAACAACCCCACCACCTGCGCCAATGACGACACCCCGAACACGCGCACGCCGTCAACCACCGCCGCCTCCGGCGCGTTGGCATCGGGAACGATCACCGCATCCAGCCCGAGTGACTTAGCGAGCGAGGTCATCGCGATCACCCCTCGGATCGGACGCACGCGCCCATCAAGCGCCAGCTCCCCCGCGATCAGCACCGATCTCGGATCCAATCCAAACAGTTCCTCCGACGACTCGCCAACTCCACCATTCCAACCGCTACCACCACCAACTCCCGCCGGCACGCGCTGCTGGATCACCCCCTGCGCGATCAGCACCCCCACCGCGATCGGGAGGTCATACGCCGGACCTTCCTTCCGCACATGCGCCGGCGCTAAGTTAATCAGCGTCCTCCCGCGAGGCATCGGATATCCCGAGTTGCCCATCGCGGATCGCACGCGCTCAAGCGACTCACGAACCGCCGCATCAGGAAGACCCACCACAGTCTCCTTCTGGAGTTGCGTGTCGTCGAGATCGATCTCGATCTCGCACACCTGAGCGTCAATACCCGACAATATGAAGCTGCGTACTTTGGGAACCATACGCGCATGCTACCAAACACAACCCAGACTGTCAATCGATTTGTAAGGAATCTGCTTGTGCCAAGAATATCCCGAATATATGCACAAAAACTGTGATATTAAGCCAGAATCCACGCTCTCAGTCCAACCGGAACACCCCTTCTCGGCACGGCGCGTACCGATCCGTCCCTGGAGAATCCTCCTCCGCGATCTTCACGAACCCATTGGATTCGAGCACGCGGATCGATCCAGCATTCCCCATCGCAACGCGTGCGATGATCGGCCTAGTCTCCACGATCTCTAGCAATCCCCGAAGCGCCCTTGTCGCGATCCCCTTGCCCCAGTGCGCCTTGTCGATCCAGTACCCCACGTTCATCTGAGACTCCACCCAGTACGCGTTGATGTTCCCGACCACCATCCCTTCATACACAATCGAACGCGCGATGGTCTCCGGATCATCCATGATCCGCACCCAGTGCGCCTCAAAGTCGTCGCGATCGCGCGGGAACACCTTCGCGAGATCGTTCGCCTCCGTGTCCTGCTGATTGAGAAAGAACACCTCGAGATGCGCCCGCTGCACCTTGATCAGCTCAACTGTTCCTTGTCGTGAACTCACGCCGCGGACACCACACTCGTGGACTTCACATCCATCGTCGGGATCATCGACGCGATCGCGCGGATCACTTCCTGACGCGACGTCGAGGTCCGTGCTTCATCAAGCCGAGCGATCAGCTCGTCCATCGAATCGATGAACCACGCATCGTCCTCATTAAATCTTGCGATCCCAGGATGCGCCGTCTTGGTCAGTTCTTCCGCGTCGTAGCTCAGCTGCTCGTGGAGCTTCTCGCCCGGACGCGAGCCTGTCAGGATAATCGGGACCTCCGCGGGACCCACACCCCCCGCCGGCTCGCCGATCACCGGCGAGTACCCGCACGCGCGCACGAACCGCTGCGCCAACGTGAAGATATTGATCGGCTCTCCCATATCCAGCACGAACACTTCACCCGAACCCTGCGCCCCATCGCCGCTCATCGATCCCGCTTGCAGCACAAGCGTCGCCGCTTCTGGGATCGTCATGAAGTACCGCGTCATCCGCTCGTCGGTCACCGTGATTGGTCTTCCCGCGCTGATCTGATCCGCCCAGATCTCCAGCACGCTGCACGCGGATCCGAGCACATTCCCGAACCGCACCATGCTCAGCTTGGTGTCGCTCCCAGGGATCGACTCGACCTGCGCCGCAAGCGACTGCGTGTACATCTCCGCGATCCGCTTGGTCGCCCCCATCACATTCACCGGATTCACGGCTTTATCCGACGAAATCAACACAAACCGATCCACACCAGTCGCAACGCACGCGTCCGCGATCGACTTGGTCCCAAACACATTGTTCGTCACCGCGTGCGACGGATGATCCTCCATCAAAGGCACATGCTTGTGCGCCGCCGCGTGCAACACCACCTCCGGACCCCAGCGCTCCAGATGCGAGAGCGTCGTCGCCGCATCGACCACATCATGCAGAATCGCGACGCGCTCGATCTCCGGATGGATCTCCTTGAGCCATCGGTCAACGCCGAAGAGCGCGTTCTCCGAGCGTTCCATCAGCACGATCCTTCTCGGCCCAAAGCTCGCGATCTGCTTGACCAGCTCCGAACCGATCGACCCACCCGCGCCAGTCACCAGCACGCACTGATCAGTAATGTTCTCACCCACCAGATCACGATCGATGCTGTGCGCTTGTCGTCCGACCAGTTTCCCAAGATCAATCTTCGTATTGCTCAGCTGCACGCTCGCTTGCTCACCCACCGCCGGGGCGCTGTTGAGCAACTCGTCCATCGGAGTCACGAACCGCTCGATGACTCCCGACCTCCGCAGCTCCGTGCTGATCGATCGCCATTGATCCCGATACGCCGCCGGGAGTGACACGATCCCCTGCGCAACCCCCGCCGCGCTGCAGACCGCGCCGATCGCCTCGATCGGTCCCAGCACGCTCAATCCGTTGATGGACTTGATCCCTGGATCACCATCAACTAGGACCACCCCGATCAGCTCCGGAGGGTCCGCGACCATCGCGACCTGTCTGGACAGTAAATCAGCGCTCTCGGGCGTCCCGATGATCAACGTGCGTGGTGCCATGGATCATCTATCGACCAACTCGCGTCCGCTCAGCCACCAAATCACCCGATCCGCCCACGAACACGCCCGATCGCGTGTATGCTCAGGTCATGATCACCCGCTTGTCCGCAACACTCGAATCCATCAGCCGCCAGTCGATCCCCATCGCGACCCTCGTTCCAGGGGGTGGTTCCGCCGCCGGATTCATCGAAGGCCTCGCGATCGAAGCACTCATCCCCGTCTACCTCGCCGACACCCTCGAACAAAACCTTGGCACCACCATCACCCTCCACACCCGCACGCTCCTGGAAGCGCAGGGACAAGGCACCAGCTTCATCCCGCGCCTCATCGGATTCGGATCCGCCGACGAACGCGCCTTCTTCGAGACCTTCACCTCCGTCAAAGGCGTCGGGACCAAAAAAGCACTCCGAGCCCTCACCGAGCCCCCCTCCACCATCGCGTCCTTCATCATCACCAAAGACGCCAAATCCCTCACCAAGCTCCCAGAGATCGGCAAACGCACCGCCGAGACCATCATCGCCGAGCTCACCGGGAAGGTCGAGCAGTTCGCCGGAGACGCGATCGTCCAAGGCACCACACAATCCCGATCGCTCATCGAGCCCACCTTCAGCTCCGGACCCGCCGCCGAAGCCGTCGCGGCCCTCATGTCACTGGGAGAAACCCGCCCAGAAGCCGCGAGAAAGGTCGAGATCGCGCTGTCCCGCACAGGTCAGGACGCCGATACAGATACCATTGTCCAAGCCGTCTTCGCGGGCGGGTAATCCATCCGATCGTCCTCCCAAGGAATCCCCACTATGCGTTACGCGATGATCATGGCCGGCGGCTCCGGCACCAGACTCTGGCCGATGTCCCGCGACGGACAACCCAAACAACTCATCGACTTCATCCACCAGCCCGACGGCTCGCGCGCATCGCTGCTCAAGCTCGCCGCGGATCGTCTCGAAGGACTCGTCCCGCAAAACAGACAATACATCTGCACCGGCGCGCGCTACACCGATCAGATCCTCGAATCACTCACCAGCTTCACCAAGGACCGCATCCTCGGAGAGCCCCAACCACGCGACACCGTCAACGCCGTCGCGTTCGCGGCTGCCGTGTTCTCCAAAGAAGACCCCGACGCCGTGTTCTCCGTCCTCACTGCCGATCAGCTCATCGAGCCCGCGGATGTCTTCAACCAATCGATGGACCTCGGATACAAGCTCGTCGAGGAAGACTCATCACGCCTCGTCACCTTCGGGATCAAACCAGACCACCCCGCAACAGGCTACGGCTACATCGAGCAAGGCAAAGCTATAGAAGGCACCGAAGGACAAGCCTTCGAAGTCTCCCGCTTCGTTGAAAAACCACCGCTCGAAAAAGCGGAGGCATACCTCGCTTCAGGTCGCTACGACTGGAACGCCGGGATGTTTGTGTTCCACGCCAAGACCTTCCTCGATCTCTACCGCCGCTACATGCCCACCAACGCCGAGCACATCGACGCGCTCATTGACGCGTGGGGAACACCCAAGCAGCAGCAGGTCCTCGACGACATCTATCCGCGCCTCGAAAAGACCTCCGTGGACTTCGGGATCATGGAACCCGCCAACTCCGCGAAGGATGTTACAATCGTCGGCGTCAAAATGGACATCACCTGGCTCGATGTGGGGTCCTGGCCGAGCTACGCCGAGACCATCAAACCCGACGCGGACGACAACCGAACTGTTGGCATCAACCTCGCCTCCCACGACTCCAAAGGCAACATCGTCATCGGAGAAGGCGCCTCCGACAAGGACCACACCATCGCCCTCGTCGGATGCGACGACCTCATCATCGTCCGCACCGACCGCGCGACCCTGGTCATCCCCAAGGACCGCGCCCAGGACATCAAGAAGCTCCATCAGGAACTGCAAGCAGAGCTCAAGTAAAGCTCCAACCCAGCCATACACTTATCCATGCGCATCCTCGCGATCGATCTTGGTGACCAACGGACCGGACTCGCACGCGCCGATCGGATCACCAGCATAGCCTCCCCCGACGGACTCATCGAAGTCCCCATCGACCACGACGAAGGGAAGCGTCTGCTCGAAGCACTCGCGAGAGAAATCGCATCCGAACCAAGCGACTGCGAGATCCTCATCGGACTCCCCCTCAACATGGACGACTCAGTCGGCCCTCGCGCCAAGCTGGTCAAAGATTTCGCGCAGCGTCTCGCGGCCCTCACCAATCGATCCATCATCCTCGTCGATGAGCGCCGGACCTCCGTCGCCGCGGATTCCAAGATGTCCCAGACCGGACTGACGCACAAGCAGAAGAAGAAACGCCGAGACGCGATCGCCGCCGCCGCGATCGCGGAGTTGTACCTGAGTGACCCAGATGCCACTATCGACACGCTGAATCCGTCATAATGGTCGTACATCGTCAGTAATGCAACAATTCAGCGGTTCACGCGTTGAATACCATGTAGGAACTCTTGCCTAGTAACGAGGTCTGCCTTGCTCCACGCCCTGCTCATCGCAACCGCACTCGCGTTCCAGCCCGCCGCCGATTCGACCCCTCAGGTCGATCCCGCGCGAGCGTTCATGGACAAACTCGCATACCAAGACACCAAGATCAACTCCCTCACCGGCGATGTCCAGTACACCGTCATCCAGGCGCTCGAGTCCGATCTCCAAAAGCGCCTCGGCGAACTGTACCTCCGCACGCTCCGCGATGATCAGTACAACGAGGAGCACCGCGACTACGCCGTGCGATTCAACCTACTCGAGATCGACGACCGCCAAGAAGACATCCGTGAGCACTACATATTCGATGGACGCTGGTTCGTCGAGCGTCTCCCAGATCAGATGCAGTTCAACAAGCGCGAGCTCGTCGCCGCGGATCAGGAGCTCGATCCGATGGAGCTCATGCGCGAAGCCCCGTTCTGGGTCTCGCTGGGACGCAACACCGATCGCGTCTTCGAGTCCTACAACATCGAGCTCCACGATCACGAAGCCGGACTCATGGACCACCCCGACTTCCCCGAGCTCTCGTTCCTCGCGCCCACCGTCGAAGGCGCTCAGCAGATCAAGCTCACCCCGAAACCAGGCACCAATGTCGAAGACGACTGGGAATGGGTCCGCATCTGGTTCGATAAGGACACCCTGCTCCCCATGCTCTATGTCAAATCCGACTGGACAGGAGACCTGCAGATCGTTCAACTCTTCGATGTCAAAACAAACATCACGCTCGACGAAAAGCTCTTCGACACCACGACTCCACCCGAAGAATCCGGCTGGCGCACGCACATCTCCGAATGGAGAGGCGAAGCACAAGCTCAACAAGAACAACAGCAGCTCGAACAGAGCACTCAAGTCCTCCAAGAAAAGCTCAACGAGCAATCCCCATGAGTCCACGATTCTCTCTGGCGCTGCTCACGTTCATCGCTGGGACATCGTTCGCCCAGCCGATCGAGCCAGTTGATCCCAAAGACCGCGCGGTCAGACTCGCCGAGCCCGACGAACAATCGCGCGAGCAAACAATCCGAGCCGTGCTTGAGCGCATCAACGCGGACTTCCTGACCGAAGACGAACGCGCCACCCTCCGCGTCCTCCACGGCCAATGGATCCTCGAAGACCTCAACAACCCAGCGCTCAATTCCCAAATCGCGTTGGATCTTCACGACTACAGCAACCCAATCTTCGACAACCCAAACACATCACCGATCCGCCGAGCGATCGCTCAACTGAACCAAGGCAATGCGCAGAACGCACTCGATCTCATCGAACAGGTCGAGACCACAACCATCGAAAGCAACTTCATCCGCGCCTCAGCCTACGAACTGCTCGGACGCGTTGATGAGGCAATAGCTCTGCTCGAAGGTATCGAGAACACGCTCGCCTCAGAGACCATCGACGACGCAGGACAACTCGCGATCGGTAGCGAAGCATTGATCAAGCTGACGCGCCTCCGCGCCCCAGCCGTCAGCGCCAAAGCGGACTACGAAGCGATCCAAGCACTCCTCGGGATCGCACGCGATCGCATTGATCGTCTGGACTGGCGCATCCGCAGCACCGAAGCCCAACTCCTCTACGAGCACCACAACCTCGGAGAAGCGCACACCGCCGCGATCGAAGCGTTGCGTCTCAATCCGCGAGCCGCTGATCCCATGCTCCTGCTGGGACACATCGCCGTGGATGGGTTCGACTTCGACAACGCAGAGCGTCTCGCAAAGACCCTCGACGAAGTCGCGTCGAGCACCGAGCAAAACGCAGAAGACCAAACTCCAGGAGTTTCCATCGGCGGCGCCATCATCCGCGCCCGAATCGCCCTGCGCCGCAAGGACCCCCAAGGCGCAGAGATGGCGCTCGATCCAGCACTCGCAAAGTACCCAAACCACCCCACACTCCTCGCACTCGAAGCATCCGCGGCTGCCGCCGGATACAGAATCTCCTCAACCAACAGACTGCTCAACAAATACAACGAACTATTCCCCGACTCCCCCACCGCCGCCGTGTGGGTCGGAAAGACGCTCGCAGAATACCGCCAGTACACCTACGCCGCGGAAATCCTCCGACGAGCAATCCAGCTCGCGCCCAACTGGGGTGAACCACGGCTGCAACTCGGACTCATGCTCGTGCAAGCCGGGAAAGATATAGCCGCCCGTGAAGCGCTGACCGAAGCGATCAAGCTCGACCCCTTCAACCTCCGCGCGCAGAACTCACTGCGACTCCTCACCGAGCTCGCGACCTACGAGACCATCGAGTCCGAACATTTCATCATCCGCTACAAAGCGGGACCTGATGAGCTGCTGGCGCGCGAGATGCCTCAGATCCTCGAAGCGATCCACGAGCGTGTCAGCTCCGATCTTCCTGGCGGGATGAACCACGAACCAAAAGACAAAACCATCATCGAGCTCATGCCCAACCACGAATGGTTCGCCGTGCGCATCGGAGGCATGCCGCACATCCACACCATGGCCGCGTCAACAGGACCAGTTATCGCGTTCGAGTCCCCACGCGAAGGACCCAAGTCCAAAGTCGGACACTACGACTGGGCGCGCGTCCTCCAGCATGAATACACGCACACCGTCAACCTCTCGCGCACGCGCAACCGTGTGATCCACTGGATGACCGAAGCGAACGCCGTATTCAATGAGGATGCGCCGCGCGATCAGTCGCAGTGGTCGCTTCTGACCAATGCCGTGCAGAACGATGAGCTGTTTGATCTCGACTCGATCAACATCGCGTTCGTGCGTCCAGAGAAACCCACCGACCGAGCGCTCGCCTATGCCCAAGGCGCGTGGATGTTCGAGTTCATCGTCGAGCGCTTCGGACCCACCGCGCCCCGCGACATCATGGACAGCTCCGCGACCGGACGCTCAGCGCCTGAAGCTTTCGAGCAGGTCCTCAATCTCTCACAGCCCGAGTTCATGGATCTGTTCACACAGTGGGCACGCGAGGACCTCCGCTCGCGTGGACTCCTGCGCCCAAACGATCTCCCGCCCCTCGATGAACTCCTCGGCGACCCCGCCGCGGGACTCCCGAAACTCAACGAGCTCGACGACTTGCTTGAGCAGTACCCCGACCACCCCGACCTGCTCAACCTCCGACTCGGGATCGCGCTCGCGATCGAAGGCGATCAACTCAGTAACGAGCAGCTCCAGCTCCTCAAGACCACCATCCTCGTGCGTCCTGAAGACGAGATGCCTCACAAACGGCTCGCGCGCCACTACCTCGCGTCCGAATCCCCAGACGAGCAAGCACTCGCGATCCCCCACCTCGAATACCTCGACGCACGCGAAGTCCACACCACCGCCTACGCAAACCAACTCGCCGAGCTCTACGCGATGATCGGAGAGCACGAACGAGCATTCGACAAAGCGATCCGCGCCACACGCATTGCGCCCTTCGACGCACCAACAAGGGAGCAAGCCGCACGCATGGCGCTGCTGATCGAGAACTACGACAACGCACAACACCAACTCGAAGCGCTCATCGAAATCGAACCCGATCGCGACATACACAAACAGCGTCTCGAAGCGCTGCTCAAGTTAACAGATAGTTGAAGTTTCGTTCATGCGATAGCGCGTGAGTCGTCATCACTGAACTGATGAATGATCCCTGCGTCCGCCTGCGTGTCCGAACTCTCATGCCCCTTGCGTGCCCCGAGCTCCCACCCCGTCCAGTCCTTGAAACGACGCTCCAGATCATGCGCGATCTCCGCGTTCCCCAGCCCCATCTCTTTGTAATCGATCGGCTTCATCACTCGCACGCGAGCGTTGGACCCAGTCCAGAGCGATTCCCACGCCGTCGATGTGTAAGGGGTCCCCGAGATCACCACAGGGAGCACCTTCGCATTCGTCCGCTTGACCAGCACACCAACCCCCGGCGCAAACGGCAGCAGCCGTCCCGCAGGGCGCTCGATCTTCCCTTCCGGGAAGATCCCGATCATGCCGTCCTCAAGCAGGTGCGCCTTGGCGCGACGCATGCCCGATCGCCCGTGCCGATTCCGCGCCACAAAGATAATCCCGGCCCAGTTCCAGAACGGCGCGAGCCAACGCACGCGCATGTCCTCAGCCATCAACCACCGAACCCGCCGCGGAACCACCGCCGAGACCAGGAACGGATCGACCCCCGCCGTGTGATTACAGACCACGATAAAGGGCCCGTCCAGATCATCGAACGCGCCCTCCTCCACATCAAACTCCACGCGATGCACAATCCGCGAGTACAGGTATCCGATCAGGTACATAAGTCCATCGAAGACACCAACTTGCGGACGCTTTGATCGCCCGTGCTGACCGCCCGCGATCATCAATCCCACCACGGCACAAGCCGCGGCGATCAGAACTAGAAAGAGTGGAGACATCAGGAATATGTTAGCAAATGCAAAGCTAGTGATCCTTCCTGTTTGACAAAATATTCAAAAATCACCACCCAGCGGACAGAATAGCGATCATTCCCTGCCTTCCAAACCCGTACACTTCCCGTATGAACGATCTCTGGAAAGCGAACCGAGACGCGGCACTCAAAGCCGTCGAACCCCTCGCGGTCCGTGTCCGCCCCGCATCGCTCGATCAGATCGTCGGACAAACCCACCTCCTCGATCCCGGCAAACTCCTCCGCCGAATGATCGACGCCGACACCCTGACCTCCGTCATCCTCCACGGCCCCCCCGGCACCGGAAAGACCACCCTCGCCGAGGTCATCGCCAAAGCAACCTCGCGAAGATTCGTCCGCGAGAACGCCGCATCTGTTGGGGTGAAGCGAATCCGCGAGATCATCGACGACGCGTCACGCATCCTCGCCGACCAAGACAAACGCACGATCCTCTTCCTCGACGAGATCCATCGCTTCTCCAAATCCCAGCAGGATGTCCTGCTCGCCGATGTCGAGCGCGGACTCATCACCCTCATCGGCGCAACGACAGAGAACCCGCTCTTCGCCGTCAACTCGGCGCTGATCTCGCGCTCCACACTCTTCCGCCTCGAATCACTCGACGAAGATGAAACCAAGCAACTCATCCGCAACGCGATCGAGAACCCCCGCGCCTTCCCAAATCACACGATCACCATCA
>WUAJ01000052.1 GCA_009827215.1 Phycisphaeraceae bacterium | reverse complement strand
CTGGTCCCTCCAAAGACTCCTACCTCAACATCTCCCGCATCATCTCCGCCGCCGAGCTCGCGGATGTCGACGCGATCCATCCCGGATACGGATTTCTCTCAGAGCGTGCCGACTTCTCCGAGATCTGCCGCGAATGCAAGATCGAGTTCATCGGACCATCCCCTGAAGCGATGGGCAAACTCGGAGACAAGGTAGAAGCCAAACGCTACGCCCGCGCCGCCAAGGTCCCCGTCTTCCCAGGTTCCGAAGGCGCGATCGAAGAAGTCGAAGAAGCGGTTGAAGTCGCCGCGGAGATCGGATACCCCGTCATCATCAAAGCCGCCGCAGGTGGTGGTGGCCGAGGCATGCGCATCTGCCGCAACGAAGCCACCCTCCGCACCAACATCTCCAAAGCACAGCAAGAAGCGCAAGCCGCGTTCGGAAACGGCGCTGTATTCATCGAAAAATTCCTCGAACACGCACGCCATGTCGAGGTCCAGTGCATCGGTGACAAGCACGGCAACGCGATCCACCTCTGGGAACGCGACTGCTCCATGCAGCGCCGGCACCAGAAAGTCATCGAAGAAGCACCCGGCCCACTCATCGAACGCAAGAAAATCGAGAAGGTCTGCGAAGCCGCCGCCAAACTCATCAAGTCCGCCGACTACGCCGGCGCCGCGACCGTTGAGTTCCTCATGGATGGAGATCAGAACTTCTACATGCTCGAGGTCAACACCCGCGTGCAGGTCGAGCACCCCATCACCGAGATGATCACCAGAGTCGACATCGTCAAAGCCTCCATCCAAGTCGCGGCGGGAGAGAAACTCCCCTACAAGCAAAAAGACATCCAGGTCAACGGCCACGCGATCGAGTGCCGCATCAACGCCGAAGACCACACCAAAAACTTCATGCCCTCCGCAGGACTCATCGAGACCTACCAAGCACCCGGAGGACTCGGAGTCCGCATGGACACCCATGTCTGCGCCGGATACCGCGTCCCACCAAACTACGATTCCATGATCGGCAAACTCATCGTCCACGCCGAGAACAGAGAAGCCGCGATCACCAGAGCACTCCGCGCCCTCAACGAGTTCGAGGTCGGACCAATCAAAACAACCATCCCACTCCACGCCGAGCTCATGCAGAACTCCGACTTCCGCAGAGGTGGAGTAGACATCCACTATCTCGAGCGATTGCTCAAAGACTAATCCAGAATCAAAAAATAACAAAGCCGCCCCGAACAACCATACAGGGACGGCTTTGAAACACGCAATTTCGGAAGCCTCAGCGCCTACGACGCGCCATGCCGAGCAACCCAAGCGACAACACACCCATCGCGCTCGGAGCCGGAACCGCGTTCACCGACAGATTGTCGATGAAGAACTGACCACCAAAGCCGTTGTCGTTGATCGCTTGGAAGAACAAGCCGCCGAGTGTGTTCTCAAAGACCTGCCCACCACCCCAAGCAAGATCGACCGACTCGCTGCCATCAATCGAGAGTGCGCTCATCCGATTTAGCAAATCAACCTCGATCGAAATCCTCGACCAGGCGCCGTAATCCAGTCGAACAGTCTGCCCTGATGAACCGATCCCAGTCTGCCCCGTGAACCGAATCATCCCAACCGAATCAAGCGGATCATTCCCCCCAGCAACCTGACTCCCTGATACATTCAAGAACAACGCGCCCTCAAGATCTGTTGAAGGTCCCTCAAGCATCAAAATATCAAACTCGATCAATGCAACTGGATTGTCCATATACCCAGCATTGTTGATCCCATACTCAGTCCGCACCTCAGCAACCGCATTCCCCACCCCTTGAGCAAAGTGCAAAGATTGCAAACCCGTGTGCGCCATGTACTGCGTGACCACAGGCGTGATCGCTCCAGAGGATGTCCACCCGAACTGCCCATCCACGGAACCCACCGTGAACACCGGACTCTCAAACCCATACCCGCCGTAGATCGATGTTCCTCCAGCAAGCGCCGTCGCGCTCAAGGAACCAACCAATCCAACCGCCATGATCTTCTGAACTGTTCTCATTACTTTCTCCTAGTTTGATGAACTCGAATCTGAGACAGCCCCACGATTCAGCCAACCTAGAAGAACAAATGTCCAATTGCAATGGATTTCAATACTGATTTCAAATCTTTTAAGGATGAAATCACCCACACCCAACCCGGAGCCACTGATTACTCAGTCGCTGTCAGTGGAAGCACCCCAACGCGATCACCCGCTGAATCCTCGATAACGAACATCAGATCGCCATCCAACGCCTCAAAACCGCCGATCCGGAGCGATTCACCCATAGCTGACACCTGAACCTCCGAAGCCCCCGCCTCACGCGGCCCAGAATGCGTCAGCAGCGCCACAACCAGCCCCGCCGAAAGCACCATCGTGCAAAACCGCCAGAACTTCACCTGCTCTCCCTGCTCATCATGCGCTGCGACTTCGTGCATCCAATCCTCCAGTCCGCCGACATATCTCAGCGACCCCTTCAAATCGACGCAAAGCAACAACCGATCCACCCGTTCCCACCAACATCCCCACCTCAAACCCCGCTCCCAAGCATCCCCCTCCCAACCACTATAAACAGACCAAAAAAACAAGTGCCCCTCCGTCGAGGGGCACTTGTTTTTGCTTTTTACGGCAAGAGAGAGAAAGAGAGAAATCAACTTGAACAGGCTTTTCAGCCCATCTCGTCGCGTGTTGTGTGTCAGTCGTTTGCCTGACATTGAGAAAGTACATCAGGACCGAGAAGATGCCAGCCGATTGCCAAAAGTTTTTATCGAACCAATCCAAAATCCATCGAATTGCCCTTAAAACGGCGTTTTTTCATCTTCAGGAACTTCAAACTTTTATCACACCTCCCAAAGCGGACGCGTATAATTTCCGAGCCACGAAACGCCCCCACTCCACAAACCGGCGCACTGCCAACGGAGATCCAAAGAATGTCCACCGCAACCGCATCCGACCTCGCCATCAACGGCGGCACCCCAGTCCTTGAGTCTCCAGTCCCATTCATGGCCGTAGGACTCACCAAAAAAGACATCGCCGCCGCAAACGAAGTCCTCGAATCCGGAATGCTCAGAGCCGCCTCCAAATGCGCCGCACTCGAAGAACAGTTCGCCGCTAAATCAGACGCCAAAATCGGTCTCACCTGCTCCAACGGCACCACAGCACTCCAGCTCGCCTACGGCGCACTCCTCGAACGAGGCGACGAAGTCATCGCCCCCGCATGGACCTACATCGCGACCGTCTCCATGCTCGTCGCTGCTGGCGCCAAGGTCGTCTTCTGCGACTGCATCGAAGACTCCTACCAAGCCGACCCAGCGGACATCGAAAAGAAGATCACCCCAAACACCAAAGCGATCGCCGTCACCCACCTTTACGGCATCCCAGTCGACATCGACGCGATCCAAGCAATCGCCGACAAGCACAACCTCAAAGTCATCTACGACTCCGCACAAGCACACCTCGCCGAGTACAACAACAAAGGCATCGGCGCGTTCGGAGACGCGTGCACCTACTCCTTCTACGCAACCAAGAACCTCGGAACAGGTGAAGGCGGCATGGTAACAGTCAACGACGAGGACCTCGCAACCACAATCGGCGCCCTCCGCTCCCACGGCGAAACCGACAAGTACCTCCACACCTCCATCGGTTTCAACTACCGCATGAACGACATCACCGGAGCGATCGGACTCAGCAAGCTCGAAACCCTCGGCGCCGAAACCGACCGCCGCCGCGCCGTCGCCAACCTCTACCACTCCCGCATCGACAACATCCAAGGCGTCGATCGCCCAGTCCCAACCCCAGGCTCAAACCCAGCGTGGCACCTCTACACTTGCCGCGTAGATTTGGACGCCCTCACCTGCACCCGCGACGAGTTCTGCGCCGCCCTCAACAAAGAAGGCGTCCCCACCGCCGTCCACTACCCCAAGCCGCTGACGCAGCAACCCGCGTTCAGCGACCTCGCAAACCAAGAGTCCGGAGTCCCAGTCTCCGTCAAACTCGCGAGCACCGTCTTCTGCATCCCCATCCACCAGAACCTCACCGACGACCAAGCCAACGGCGTCTGCGACGCCATCGCCAAAGTCGCCGACGCGTTCGCCAAGTAATTCGTCCTCACCTCCGACGACGAGCAGCAACCATCCCACCAACCGCAAACACCCCAATCACTCCGGGCGCCGGCACCGTTGCGCCAACCCAGTCCAGCACCACATCCTCATACAACTTCGCCGAGATCGCCATGTTGCCATACATCCCGAAGTTCGTCCCGAACCCATTCGTCGTCCCCCACGACTGAACACTCGCGAGTTTCCACACGCCATCGGTATCCTCCACCCAGTACGCGCCCCCGCTGTCCCCCTGCCCCGGGAAAAACTCCTGCGCCAGAGGCACCGCAGACCCAATCCGATTCAGCGCCGGAGTCGTCGGCCCATCAAAGTCAATCACCAAACCATTGCTCGAAAGATCAAAGCCAGGCAAAAACGATGACAACTGATCCGCCGTCGTATCAATCGTGTTGAGTCCCGCGTGCAGCGTCCCGAGCGTTCCCGGCACCTGCCCACCAAAGCCGTTCCCAGTCAGCCCCGCGCCCACAAGCATCGCCTGCCGACCAACAACACTCCCGCCGCGATAGATCTCCGCCGGCTCCACCCCCTCAACCATCTCCTCCAGCCGCACCAGCGCCAGGTCATACCCCTCCATGATTCGGCTCGTCCCCATCCACAACGGATGCTCAAACGACTCCGCCCCCTGATATGTCCGACCACCAATCGTAAACTGAATCTGATCCCCCGTCGTGATCTCCGTCCCGTGCGCCGCCGTGAGCACCCACCCCGGCGCGATCAGCGTCCCCGACCCAAACGCCGAGCCCCCAAAGTTCACCGACCCCGCCGCCTGGAACCTCGACTCCATCGCCAGCTCCGCGTGATACGACAAAGGCACATCATGCCGAGAGATCCCCGCCGCCGCCGACATCCCCATCCCAAAGACCAACCCCACCAGAACCATCCGACCACACCCAGCGTCTTGCACTTTCCGATCCATCCCATCCTCCAACTCAGTCCACAGCCACACCGATACCCCGCGAAAACTCCTCCCCAGAGCATCGTGCGACCTATTTAATTTGCATTTTAATCAATATACAAATTAATTGACCGCAGGGTTTCACCCGCCAGCAAAAAATCTTGCCGATCCCTTCACAAACATTTCCTTTGCATGCCCCGAATCCCTCCAGTACATTATGTTTGGAGGAAACATATATGAACACTATGCGCTCAATCGTTATCCCCCTCACCATCATGTCCGCACTGCTCGCCTCACCCGCGCTCGCCGACATCTACCTCGAAGTAGACTTCGCAAACTCAAGCCCCAACGGCCTCACCGAAGGCAACCTCGCCATCTTCGACGAAACACCCCTCAGCGTCTGGATGTGGGCCGACGAACCAAACACCATCATGATCTCCATGACCATGGAGATCAACGGCCTCTCATTCCAAGGAATCCCAAACACCGGAGGCGACCTCCAGTTCAATGCCCCCGGAACCGTTGACCCAGACAATCACTTCTCCTTCACCCCAGCCGGAGCAGGCGAGCTCAACAACCCAAACCAAATCACAGGCATCGCATACGGCAACAGCTTCGCCACACTCAACCCACTCCCAACCAGCAGAGAAAACGCCTGGCTCATCTACACCGACTTCACAGGAACCGCACTCGACTCCGGATCAGGTGTCACCGCGATCCTCAGCGACTACCTACTCAACCCAGGCCCCATCACCCACTCAGTCATCTCCTACGGCCTCTACCAAACCCCAACCCCAAACACCACCACCCTCTTCGCCCTCGCCGCACTCACCGCCACCAAACGAAGACGCTGATCAGCCAACCACCCCCGCCACCACCGCAACCGTCCCAGGCCCCGCACGCAGCACACAATCACCCACAATCCCCGCCGGCACAAGCACAGTCTGCCCCGCCTCCAGCACCACCTCATCAAACCCACCACTCCTGCTCGCGATCGACGCCCCCATCGTCTTGGGAACCATCACCACCGTCGCCCCCTCACCACCAAGCGCCACCTCGCTGCAACTCGCGCTCACCACATCCATCGTATAAAAATCCGTCCCGCACACACGCGTCCGCACCGATCCCATCTTCGGAGGACCACCCATCCCCATCTTGGCGCTGCTGATACTCAGATCAGCCACAACCGCATCGCTCGGATCCCCAAACAACGCACACTCCACCGCCTGCTCGATATGCAGCTCCCGCCCCTCGCGCCCGTACTCGCTCGCCCAGTCATACACGCGATAGGTCGTATCGCTCGGAGTCTGCACCTCCGCGACCAGCACCCCCGCGCCCAGCGCATGCACCGTCCCCGAATCCAGCGTGTGACACTCCCCGACCACCGCCGGGATCGACCGCATCACCTCAGGGACCGTCCCTTCTTCAATCGCGTGCTGCAGATCCGCGCGCGTGACCCCCTCCTTGAGCCCCTTGTAAATCACCGACCCCTTATCCGCATCAAGCACGAACCAGCTCTCAGTTTTCAGATGCGCCTCGTCATGCGCCGCCGCGTACGCCGGAGACGGATGCACCTGCACGCTCAGATGCTCCCGCGCATCAAGATACTTCACCAAAAGCGGAAACCCACCCTCCGCACTCAGCTTCGCGCCCCCAAGCATCCCCTCGCCCCACGCGCTGATCGCATCGCGGATCGTCTTGCCCTGCATCGCGCCATTGCGGATCACACTGATCGCCGCGTCACCCCCACCGCCGCTCGCGCTCGTCGAGGACAAATCCGCAAGCTCCCACGACTCCCCGATGTTCACGCCATCAGGAAGCCGTTTGCCAAAGCCTTCAAGCTTGCGGCCTCCCCACACCTTCTCCTTCAGAATCGGTTCGAGCACCAACGGATACATCTGCTTCTCATTCATTCCCGACTCTATCCCTTCATCACCCAAGTTCATCATCAGCAAAACAAAAAACCCGACGCATCACGCCGGGCCATTGATGACATTCGTATTCAACCAATCACTTATCCGCGATCCGCATCCCAGTGATCTTCGCTTCAAAGCAGATCTGCCCGTCCACGATCCCCTCGACATCCGAGATAAATCGCCGCGGAGTGACCTTGATCCCTTTGCAAACCAGCAGCATTTCCTCGCCGACCGTCACAGAACGACGGAACACCGCGTTCTCGATCCGAAGAAAAGCCGCCAGATGCAATCCGTCAAAGTATCGGTTGTACAAATAGCACGCGAGCTGCGCCCCCGCCTCAACCATCAGCACGCCAGGGAACATCGGACGCTCAGGGAAGTGTCCACGCACCCAGAACTCATCGCCACGCACAGTCAGCGATCCAACACCCGCGCTGTTGTCCTCGTTCGCCCAGATCACGCGATCAAGCAGCGCCATCTCGTGACGATGCGGGATCAACTCGAACATCTGCTCACGCGTCGCGAGCGTCGCGCTCAGATCAACCGCGCTCAGATCCACGAGTGCAGAGACACCCTCACCCAATCTGTCTTGCCGTTGCGTCGTACTCAACTGTGCAATCCTTCGCCCAGCGCCACAATCGACGCTAGGTGTACAAAAATCATATTTGGAAATCAGTGAGACGCTCTCAAAAGCCCCTCACAAACTAGATCAACCGATCTCAATCCTCACGGCTGCCCAGCATCTCCTTGCGGATATCCTGCGCCACACCCTTGATCTCTTGCATCACCTTACGAACACGCGTGCCAGCAGCCTTGTTGCCGCCTTTCGCCTTGTTGTAGTCCTCGCGGCAATCCTGAATCAGTTGTTCCATCTTCTCAAGCAGATCCATGTCGACCTCATTTCCATTCAACGCCGAAAGAACCCCGGCGAATATGTCGTCAATCGTCCCCACGATCCGTCGCAGCGACACCCCATCTTAGCCCAAAATCGCCCCCAAAAGGCGCTCTAAACGCGTGAGTGCCGCATTCAGGTACAATTGATTCCCTTCTGTTCGTATAAAGTTCGGGCAACTCGCCGCCATCAGCACCCGACGAACATCCGCAACCTCCGCCGCATCCTCCCCAACCGGAAGCCCGATCGCCTCTCGGCAGCGCCCCAAAGTCTCCACTGGATCCACTCCGCACAGCTGATCCTCATGCCCCCAGTACAGCCGCTCCATGTACAACGCATCCTCGACCCAGTGCCCTGGACCGACCAGCGCCAGATCAATCAGCGCACATCGCCCATGAATCTCCGGATTATGGGATACCCGCCGCATCGCGTTGTTTCCGTGCAAATCATGATGACACCACGTGCCAATATCCCGATCCGCCCAGCGTCCCGCAAACACATCCAGATCCCCCAGAACACGCTCGATCGAGCGTTTCCAGCGATCCCCCTCCGCCATATCGTGCGCCTCGACCTCCTCGATCGCCTTCTCAAGATTCCCCCCCCAATCCGGCTCCTTTGGACGCTTCTTGGGATCCACAATCTCCTCAAGAATCGCCGCCGCCTGGAACTCCGCCGCCGTCTCGAAGATCTCCCAGATACACCCAGAATCCAGCTTCATCGCCAGTGGCGGATTCTTGAACTTCTCGATCACCAGCCACGCAAAGTCATGCCCACCAAGCTCATACCCCGCCGCAAGCACGCGTGGCGTCGGAAGACTCAGACTCGCCGAACGCTCCCAGTCCTCATCATGCACCAACCCCAACCGCTTCGTCCAGTGATACTCCCGATACCCCACAGGCAGCTTCACCACACACTCGATCTCTTCACCCGACTTTGTCTTCCAAGTCGAGAACCCCGTCCCCGCGCCAGAATGCTGCCAAGTCGTATTGAACCACGAGATCGGTCCCAGATGCCCCCGACACTCCTCGATCACATCCGAAGCAAGCGCCGAAGCCAACCCATGAGCATCTTCACCAAGCATGCCGCACTCCAACCACCCCTGTCGAACGCGCCAAACCCTCCAACAACCCAATCATATCAACTCAGCATCACAAGTGCCCAACTTCATGGACATCCCACAGCATACTGCGCTAAGAACTCTGAAATATCCAAGAAGTTGAACACCCCATCACCCGTAAAATCCGCGATCAGATCACCCGCCGCATACGCCGACAGAAACGCTGAGATATCCAAAAAATTCAACTGCCCATCAGCATTCAGATCCACAGCACACAAGGCGTCTCCAACCCCCGCCTCAAACACATACACGGCGCCCGCATTGGATGCCACCTCATCATCATCAGGAGAACCGACCACCATCGCCCCATCCGAAACACCCACCGCTGTCCCGAACTCATCATCCTCACTCAGATCACTTGCAACAACCTGAACCACCAGCTCCGGATCAGCAATATCAGTAACATCAAACAAGTACGCACTCCCCGAATCAATCACCCCGACATCATCCCTCCAAGCACCCACCGCCGCGAGCATCCCGCCCTCGCCGTCATCACCAAGCGCCACCGACACCCCAAAGTTGTCGCCGCCCGCCGCGTCATCCGCGATCAGCTTCCCTTCCTCGCTCGGATTGCTCGGATCAGAGATGTCAAACAGATACGCTGCGCCCGCATCCGCGCCAGCCCCGTTGTCCGCGATCGCGCCAACTAGCAGCACATCACCCATCACCGAAACCGATCGCCCAAACTGAGCCCCCGCCTGCCCGTCACTGGGATCGATTTTCGACAGCTGCATGCCGCTGCCCAGATCAAACAGGTACACCGATCCGGAGTTCGCGCCGTTGACCTCATCGCCGCGAGCCGAGACCACCGCGACCGAATCATTCACCCCAACCGCGAACCCAAACAGATCAAACGAGTCCCCATCATCAGGGAGCAGCTTCCACACCTGCGCCCCGGTCGCTGTGTTAAACACATACGCCGATCCGGACTGCGACCCTTGATCATCGTTGTTGAACGCGCCGACAACCGCAAACCCATCCAAGACCGCGACCGATTCACCAAAGTTGTCGCTCGACTCTGCATCGGATGCCACAAGCAGGAAGCTCTGATTCCCACTCGCGCGATCGAACACAATCGCGCACCCCGCGTTGTTCGCCTCCTCATCACAGTTCGGTGCGCCCGCGACAACATGCTGCGCATCAATCGCGACCGCTGACCCGAACTCATCCCCACCCGAGATATCCCCAGAATCCAGCTCCGCAATCACCCCGCCAGTCTCGACCGAGACCAGATACACCGAACCCGAGTTCAATCCATGCTCATCCGCGAGCCGCGCCCCAACAACTGCGACCCCATCGTGCACCGCGACCGCGGTCCCGAAAAGATCGTTCGCAGCGCCGTCACCAGCTGTGACCTTGTGAATCTCATCCCCCGGAGCAGCCATCACCCCCCCCATCACCCCGCCCGCACTCATCGAAACCATAACCGAAGCTGTTACCGCACGAAAGTTCATCATCTCATCTCCATAGAACCAGAGTCATATCGCCCCAGACTACACGAGATGACACCATCGAACAATCCTTAAATCATCTCCGACACCGCGCGGCACAGATCATGAATCTGCTCTGGATCAAGCCCATCAACTCGATCATCCCCGCTCACCCCGCTCGGCCACTCGATCTCCCCCCCAACCGCCTTCTTCACCACGCCCCCAAGCTTCTTCCGCCTCGACTGAAACAACACCTGCGCATGCTCGCTCATCGCGACCCACCACGCCGGATCATCGCCGCCCACCAATCCCGTATCCCGCGTCCACCCCATCATCGCGCTCTCCACCCCAGGAGCAGGCCAGAAACACCCCGCCCCCAGCTTCGCGATCATCTCAACCCGCCCCAAACACTGCGCCACCACCGACACCATCCCGTACGCCTTGCTCCCCCCACTCGTACCAGCAGTCGCCGCGAACCGATCCACCACCTCGCGCTGGATCGTCACATACATCCCTCTGCACTCAGCGTGCCTCGTCATCAGCGTCATCATCACAGGCGTCGCCGCGTGATAAGGAAGATTCGCCACATGCGTGAACCCCTCTCCTCCCCCCCACTCATCCAGCGCCGAAACCACCTCGCTGTTGAGCGCCTTCTTCCCCGACAAACAATCCCCCTCGATCACTTTCAACCGATCTCCATACTCCACCCCAAGCGTCTCCCGAAGCACCCGCGCCAGATCCGTATCCAGCTCGCACGCAATCACTCTACACCCCCGCTCAAGCAACCCCTCCGTCAGCGCCCCAGTCCCAGGACCGATCTCCAGAACCAGATCACCCTCACCCACCCCCGCGCGATCGATCAGCTTGTTGATCAGATTCTGATCGATCAAAAAATTCTGACCCAGCGCCTTCTTGGGGCCGTGCCCCGCCATCTCCAGCAGCTCCTTGATCCGAGTCAGACTCTGCATCAAGAACCCGCTTTCAAACTATTTTTAACACCGTTCTTCATCTTGCTCACATCCCCATCAAGCAAGCACTCGATCGCAACCGCGACCCCATCCTCGTCGTTGCTCGCCGTGACATAGCACGAGCTGTCTTTGACCGCGTCAATCGCGTTCCCCATCGCGATCCCGATACCCGCGCCGTGGATCATCGTCAGGTCATTGACCTGATCCCCCACCGCTGCGACGCGCGTCGGATCGATATTGTGCTGTTCTAAATACCAGCGCACCGCATTCCACTTCGTCGCCGTCTTGTCGAAGATCTCCAGAATGTGCACTTCTTCGCCAGCATGCCCCTCAGGTTTCACGCACGGAAAGTCATGCAGCTCCACCAGATCCCCCATCTCGCGCAGCACCACCTCTGTCACCGGATTCGACCGCGACACCTCACAGCACATCCCCACACGCACCGTGTGCTCCGGATGCTCATCATCATGGACCGTCCGCGCATCGCGCACACTCAACCCATGATCCTCAAACCACCAACGGGTGATGTCATGCAGCGGATGCTCATCAGCCGAAT
>WUAJ01000051.1 GCA_009827215.1 Phycisphaeraceae bacterium | reverse complement strand
CAAGCACGGCGCGGTCTCCAGTCCCGTTGCGGCGCACATGGCGATGGGGGGGATGAGCGTGCTGGGAGTCGATCGGTGTGTGTCCATCACCGGCATCGCGGGACCTGGTGGTGGGAGCGAGGACAAGCCGGTCGGGACGGTCTGGTTCGGACTCGCGACCAAGGGGAACCACGAGGTCAAGTGCACGCTCGCGGAGTACGAGGGGGATCGTCACGAGGTCCGCACGCAAGCGGTCGAGCTGGCGCTGCGGATGCTTGATGTGGGAGCAGCGGAATGAACTGTACTGTGAATGGTGAAGCACGCGAACTCGCAGAGGGGACGACGATCGAGCAGTTGCTTGCGCTGCTTGAGATGAGCGACGCGGTGTGTGCCGTGGAGGTGGATAAAAAACTCGTCCCCAATCGGGAACGAGCTTCCATTGTTCTTCAGGATGGACAGCGCGTCGAGATCGTGACGCTCATTGGTGGTGGATGAGCGGAGATTAAGACTCGGCGGTCTCGGTTTCTGATTCCGCAGGTGCGGTGTCTTCTTCGCCTTGACGCTTCTTGACGCGGACATATCCGAGTCGCTTCGAGAGCGTTTCGAGGATGAAGGGGGACTCTCCGGATTCGTCGATTGCTGTTTGAATGTCGCGTCGTCCCTGTCCGGCGAGGATCTGGTAGATGTTGATGTCGAAGACTTCCTGCGTCATCGGACGCGGAGCGACGACCTTCGCGAGTGCGATCGCTTTGGAGCTTGGGATCACGGCACTGACGAAGATCGGGGATGCTTCGACGCTCTCAGGGGATGCGAGCTGATCGAGTCCTGAAGTCGCATCGTGCACGGCGTTGCGGAACGCTTCGCTGTTGAGCGCTGGTTCCACGAAGCTCGCGAGACGACCACGCGCGACATTGTCCTTGGTCACGAGCAGGTTACGAGCGACTCCTGGACGCACGGCTTCGGTTGGGCCGAGCTTCATCGCTTCGCTGATCGCTGGGACGAGGTCCGTTTGCGACTGTGCGAGTGATGCGAATGATTCGAGGTTCTCGCTGAGCAGTTCGAACGCTTTGACGCTCTTGTAGTCGTTGACGACGCGGTCGCGTCCGACATCATCGATCGAGTCCGCTGGTCCCGCTTCGTTCACATCGTAGATGATCGCGTAGTAGCGGTTCCCGATCGCGTCCTCGGCGGCGGGATCAACGAGCGGGATGCCCTTCTGGATGTGCATCAGTTCGCTGAGTTCTTCGGAGTCGAATGCTTGTGGGAGCAGGTACGCTGGGAGTTGACGCTGACCGATGCGGAACGCTGAGGTTCCGAATCCTGCGAGCGTTGAGAGGTCGAGGTTGTTGAGCCAGCGATCGGAGTGGATCTCGACAGCGGGGAGCGGGACATCCGCGTCCAGCTGTTCCTTGGTTCCGCTGACCACGGCTTGGGCGAGCGACTCGAGCGTCGGACGCGTGGAGTCCCAGTCTTCTGGGATGATGTAGTGGTCGCCTTCTTTGTCGAGGGTGCGTGTTGCTTGGAGGATGCGCGAGCGGATGATCTTGTCCGCTTCGATCATGAGATCCAGTGCACGATCCGTGCGGTACGCGCGCTCGATGTTCAGACGCTCTCCGGCGAAGTCACCTGGGTAGCGCTGTTGTTCTTGTGGGAGCTGGTGATCGGTGCGCCAGATCTTGTTGAGCTCGACGCGGTCAACGACGATGCTCGATGCGATCGCTTCCTTGTCGAGCATGAGCCAACCGACTTTGATGCGTGTGGGTTGGGTGTATCCGATCGCGTAGTCGTTGTCCGCTGGAGCGTCCGCTTTGTACTGATCGAAGAACGCTTGGAGTTCTTCGTCGCTCGGATCGGGGATCGCTGGTGCGATGGTTGATCCCTTGATGACCGCGGCGTCCACAGCGATCGCGTCGTAGCGCTGCTTCGCGGCGTTCATCGCTCCGATGTCCGAGTAGGACGGGACGGATGAGTAGACGCGGTAGAAACGCTCGATGCCTCGCGCGGTCGCGAGGGTGCGGTAGACATCGTCTTCCGTCGCGCCTTGCGCCATTCCTGTTGCGAGCGCGACATTGCGTTGCAGTGGGGCTTCGTACTGCGGCGCGAGCGATGCGACCGCTTGTGCGAACTCCGCTTCGCTGTTGATCTGCAGGAGTCCCTGCTGGATTTGTTGTTGGAGCTGGAAGGTCGCGTTGCGTCGTGCGAGTTCTGGGATCCAGGTGATGCCTTCTCCCGCGTCTCCGACGAGTCCCGCGTCGTTGGCGAGCTTGCTCAGGAGGAGCCAATGGAGTTCCGCTTCGTCGCCGTTGCTGGATTGATCGATCCCGAGTCCGCCTTGTTGTGTTGGGAGGAACAGGAGCGGGGAGATGCGTTTGATGACCGCGAGGTCGAAGGAGGCTCGTTGGTAGTCGAAGCCGTTGAACTTGGTTCCGTCGGCGAGTTGTGCGACTGTCGCTTTGCGTGGATCAGGGGAGAGCTTCCCGATGATCGGCTGGAACAGGAACACGACCATCAGCAGCGAGCCGCCTACGGCGAGGATGATGAGTTGGTACTTGCGGATGAACTTGAGCATGTCGGCTCCGTGCTATCGGTGCAGTTGGGTCGCGTCCAAGCATTGAACACGCTGGTCGATCATATGAACGATCAAAAAGCAAATCCCCGGCGTTGGCCGAGGATTCGCATGATTTGCATGGTCTCCAAAGCCTTGATTCGCGATCCTGCAGAACACCAGATGCGTCCCACAGGCGTGATCCAAACTTTGGGGGGGTTAGCGGTAGAATTCGATGATGAGGTTGGTGTTCACATCGAACGGGATCTGGTCCTTGGTTGGGAGGGCCGCGACCTTGGTGTTGAGTTCCGATGGGTTGAACGCGATCCAACCTGGGACCTCGTGGCCGCCCATGGATTCCATGTTCTCGCGGATGACCTTCTCGATCTTCGGCTTCACCGTGATCACATCACCGACATCGAGACGACGCGATGGGATGTCACACTTGTGACCGTTGACGAGGACATGGCCGTGCGAGACGAGCTGACGCGCGGACCAGATGGTGCGGACCATCCCAGTACGGCGGACAACATTGTCCAAGCGACGCTCGAGGAGCTGCATGAGGACATCACCAGAGTTGCCTTGCTTGCGCTTCGCTTCTTCAACAGTGCGGCGGAACTGCTTCTCGAGGATGTTGTAGTGGTAGCGGAGCTTTTGCTTTTCGACGAGACGGATGCCGTAGTCACGAAGGCGGCGACCACGGAAGCCGTGCATACCCGGAGGGGTGAGCTGGCGCTTTGAGGTGTGCTTTGGTGTGTCGGAGATGGGGACTCCAACGCGGCGCGAGAGACGGACCTTTGGTCCTGTGTATGTAGCCATAGCGGCTTTCCTTTCTTCCGTCCGCAGTGGGCTGGCTTTCAACCAGTTTCCTCTGCGGTGCTACTTGGGAGTAGCGACCATGTCGGTTGGCCGAGACTTCGGTCCGACGGCTTGGCCCGGGCACGATGCCCAAGGGGAAAGGATTGAAGGCGAGAAGAGGGTGGATGTCAAGGATTGGGGAGGGGTTATGAGGGGGTTCTGGGGGGCTAACAGGGGCCTAGTATTAATTGTGAAAGTGAGGATAGAGATGACGAATTTCGAGTTGCCGAAAAAAATGGAAAGTTGTTTAGCGGCACTTAGTAGGTTGTATCTCAAGAGTGGGGAGCCGGAACTCCGTGAAATAGTTGTGAACGGAAGAGTCAAAATTATTGAAGAATGGCACTACGACAATTGGAATGGTGGTACATATGGGCACGCAATCACTTTCACATTAGCAGAGTCAAGCTATTTGGAGTTACTCAACAAAGTCGATGAGATGAGGCAAAGAATTTGTCAAGATCTGAATAGGTTGTGTAATGTCCAAAATGAACATATAAGTGAAGTGTTTATTGAGGTTGGACTTGAAGATGATCCAAATTGGCGTGCAGGCACTGGAATATTCAAACCACACAGTTCAGGAGCACTGCTTTCGGATGATGTTGTCAAGCGGATTTGGGGTGAAGAAAACATAAAAGTATTCATCAGTCATAAATCAACATCCAAGAAGGAAGCGAATGATCTAAAAATATCGCTGCGTTCCTATGGTGTGGCAGCATTTGTTGCACATGAGGATATTGAGCCAAACGAAGAATGGGTGCAAGAAATTGAGCGAGCACTTTTTTCTATGGACGCAATTGTGGCGCTCCTCACTGATGATTTTTATGACAGTCACTGGACAGATCAAGAGGTTGGCGTCGCGATGGGTAGAGCTGTTCCTGTGGTTGCAGTTCGACTGGGGAATGATCCGCGAGGCTTGATGGGAAAAAGACAAGGACTTGGTGGGTGCGATCTCGCAGATACAAATACGATTGCTAAAAAAATCTATGCCATACTGTACAAGCGACTTTCAGATAACTCTGTGTTGGTAGATTTCGCGATTCAAACTTATTCTGATTCCGGTAGCTTTGCTCATTCAGCTACAATTTTGAGAACATTGTTTGATATCTTTGAAAGACTGACTCCAAGGCAGATTGAGAATGTAATTGCAGCTTTTGAAAATAATCCGCAGAACAGACACTCATGGGATGGCAAAGAGATTCTCCTCAATCTGTTGGCAAAATGGACGGATAAAGAATGGGAAGAGAGTGGTGGAAAATTAGTTCCTAAAATCAAC
Source organism: Phycisphaeraceae bacterium (assembly GCA_009827215.1). Lineage (GTDB taxonomy): Bacteria > Planctomycetota > Phycisphaerae > Phycisphaerales > UBA1924 > UBA1924. The sequence continues at coordinate 7,233 of WUAJ01000051.1, read as the reverse complement.
CAAGAAACCGATGGAATCCCATTTTAGTATGATATGGAGTCAGGTGCCCCGACTCGCCGTCATCATCAATTAGATTTGTACTACTCATCAAGCCCTCGGTAAGGGTCTGATGAGTAGTGGTTCACTCCAGCTCCCCGCGGCATAATCTATGCGCGATGGTGGAAGCTGCTAGCCATCCAACTTCATCAGCGCTAGAGAGATTGATGGTGGGGGACTTGCCGGTGACCTTCTCAACATCAAAAACGGCGCTAGAAATTTGTCTGACACCATGAACATCGTCCCACGCGATGGCTTTGTTGTCGCCTTCGGTTGCGATCATCATGAGTCGCTTGTTGGTGAGAAGCAATCGCCCGCTTCGGATTTGCTTTTTGTATGTCTCGCCGTTGTCTACGCGATCTTCGTACCATATCGCCTCCGCATCAAGGTAGACATTCTCATTTGTCTTTGTGTTCACATCTTGCACCTGCAGCGGCTTGGGTTGGCCGTACTTTGCTCTCCAGTGGTTGCGGCCGATTTCTATCAGCGTCATCGTCTCGGGTGAGTTGTCGAGCAACACACGCATATCGCGTGCGTTTTTTGTAAACTCCTCCCATTCATCATCAGAGATCATCTGATCTTTGACCATGTCGTCGAATCTAGCTTGAACCAACTTTGGTAGCTGAGCGGCAATGTGTGCTTCTACATCAAACTCTCTAAGACCAAACCCTTCAGCGATCTTCTTGATCCTCTCGATCTCATGATCTTCGATCTTGCCGTCCTCGTAGACCTCGGACAATAGCTTCAGGCACGCATCGCGTGCGCCGGCGCGGTAGATCCTCGATGCTTCATCCGTTGGGATGTTGAAGATTGCGATGTACTCCTTGAAGAACGCGCGTTCGTCTGCGTCGATCACGCCGTCGATAGCGATCTCATAGGTGATTGCTTTGAGCAGTTCTCTCCACTGGTCAGCGAAGTCATTGACGAGGTCGCCGTCGTACTCGCTTTGGATTTGCATCAGTAGTTTGCGATCCAGGTTTCCAGAGATCACAACATTCTTTGCGCGTGCGTAAAAGTTGTGCTTGGGCTCGCTCCCCCAAAACTTGTCAGAGAGCGATTTGGATTTGATTCGTTCCGCTGGAATATTTAGTTGAATGCTCATGCCGTTATTATAGTAAGCTACTCATCAGACCCCGAGTAAGGGTCTGATGAGTAGAGGGTGCGTTCATACTCGTTCTGACTCCGGGATCACCCGCACCGCTCCCAGCGGGGCCTCTTTGTCGAAGCTGTCGAAGACCCAATGCCAGATCCCGTTGTCTCGGAACGAGCGTGCTCCGAGTGCTTGTCGTGCTCGTTGGAGCGTTGAAGCCGTGATCCCTTGTGATTCCGCTTCTTCGAGGACTTCTTTGCTCTTGCGTGCCCCCTCTACCAGCGCCTCCTCTAAGAACCGCTTCGCCTCCTCCATCGCGCTCGGCGTGGACCTCGACCCCTCGAACGCCTGCTCGATCGAGTCCGCGTCCCATTCGATGTCTTCATCGAGCCACACCACTCTCCCCTCATCGATCCGGTACACGCGAGGCGACGACTCCTCGCTCAAATTATTCTTCACCGGAGCGACCACACGCTTGCTCGCATCGTCGGGATGCTTGCTCACCAGATGCACGGCTCGCGCCGCCGCCGTAAACGCAAGCGACCCCATCGCGCGATAGATCGCACGCTTGCCCCCCGCGTCCTTGTTCAGGTGGGTGACGCACACGACCGCCGCGCCGGTCCACTGCGCGAGACGCGCGAGCTGCGCGAGCACCGATCGGACATCGGCGTTGTTGTGCGAATCGGTCTTGCCCATGTACGCGCTGATGGGATCGATGATGATGAGCTTGAGGTTCTCGATCTTCTTGAGCGTCTGCGCGAACAAGCGGATATCGGTATCGAGCTGTGTGAGATTCACGCACCGACCCATCGGCTGCACAACCCCCTCGAACAGATGGATGCGCGTCAGGTCCGCGTCCATCGCTTCGAGCCGAGGCTTGATCGTGTCGCCCGCGTCGTCCTCCGCGTTGAGCAGCACGACCTGCCCGCAATCGACCAACCGACCCGCGTAAGGCTTCGCGTTGTTGACCGGATCCGCGTGCGACTCAGCCGCTCGCTCATCGGGTTGATCCATGCAGGTCATCCCGCTGGGGACATAGCGTGGGAGTTCTCCACGCGAGACGCGCGCCGCCATGTCGAGGGTGATGAAGGACTTCCCGAGCCCTGGATCTCCCGCGATGAGCGTGAGCTTCCCCAGCGCGATGCGTCCCTCCTCAAGCCAACGGATCGGCGTGGTCTTGTACCGGTTCATCGGCTTGATGACAGCGCTGCGATCGTCGGTCTGGTTGGTGTCGGTGATTTCTTGGAATGGTTCTTGTCTGCTCATGTGAGTCTCCTTCTGGCAGTTCAACACGCTCGCGCGCGTCCCCAATGACGCGCTCTACCAGATAGACCCAACGGACAAATCTGTGCGCACAAACCCGGTCACACGGAGCCCAAAACAGCAGCGGTGGGGGTGGTCGCCTATATAGGTATGAAATTAAATTTGGTAATTCGGATTCGCGCGAGCAAACCGCTGCAATTCTGTGCGCACATACGCGGATATTTGGTCTTGTGGTAGATCTCGATGTCTGGTAAAGTCTGCATTGAGATAGAGAGAGGATTCTGCATATGTCGATAAGATGTGTTGTGAGCGCGATCGCGATGAGCTTTGTGTGTGTGATCTCATGCGCACAAGCGGACATCTTCGCGATCGACAACGAGTTCGGTCAGAACGCGGGAACAGTGGACTCCGCTCAAGGACTTGAGTTCCTCGATCTCACACTGACCACAAACATGTCATATGACCAGATCCTCCCGATGCTCGGAAGCGGAGGCGCCTTCGAAGGCTGGAGGCACGCGACCTACTTCGAGGTCAACACACTCGTGAACAACGCAGGGATCCAAGTCGACTTCAATCCCGGCGAATACTACTCGACCCCGAATCTGGTGCATCAAGAGTTCGTTGAGCTCATCGGAGCAAACTGGGATTACAGGTTTGCTGATATCGGCTACGGCAGCATGGGATTCACACAAGAAACACTCGACAACGGCGAGCAGTCTACATTCGCTGTCATTGTCTTTGAACAACTCGAAAACTACGGCGCTGTGTTCTCACATCAATCTCGTCCACTTTCAGAACAGTTCACCGACACAGGACACTGGCTCGTCCGCGAGAACACCATCCCCGCCCCATCATCTCTCTCCATGCTCGCGATCATTGGATACACCACATCCCGCCGTCGCCGCTGAGCGCTGCACATCTGTGCGCACAAAACCCGCGTATCCCGACGGCGCGCATACCGAGTGGGACAGAACCTGTATTTATAACCAAGTTGTCTATCGAAGTGCCGTGCGCATTTTTCTGCTACACTCTCCGCATGGAAATCAGCAGAAGTGTCATGTTCATTGTTTTCGGATTGATGTTCCTCTTGATCGTCGCCAACGGCGTCGCGCGTGTGATGGAACTCAAAGGCGTTCTCAAACGAGGGACCACGATGTGGAAGTTCTACATCGTCCTCCGCATCCTCCCCGCGATACTCGGAGTCGCGATCGCGGCGTTCGTTGTGTGGTACTTTTTGGGAACCTGATGGGATCCGTCAGTACGATGGTCCTTCCTATTCAGTCCGGAGTACGCGATCCACACCGGTCACTCTCTCATGATGATGAGTAGCTGCACATCTGAGTGCACAAAATAGGTCTTTTGGGGGGTGTAGTTACCTGCGACATACGCAGCGCCGATGCGATCCGCATCCGCGTTTCTGTGTTCACGTCATGTAATACGTACATAATACAGCATGTTTACACCACCTGAATCGGTGAAGAGTAACACATATCTATGGGGTATCCGACCCAAAAACATCTAGATTGCGGATATGGAGGTCAGAAATTCATGTGGCAGTACATATGCATCCGTAAATAGTCATATGGCACACAATCATCAATCAAATACGCTGCATGACCGACTCAATCTCGCGATCGGAGATACTTCGTATCGCCAAATCGGATCGCTGACAGAGACGCACCCCGAAACTGTCCGTCGCTACATGAACGGACATGCGCCAAGCGCTACATTCCTTTCGAATGTAGCGCGAAACTTCGGTATATCAGGGGAATGGCTGCTCACAGGCAATGGACCGATGCGGACACGCGACATACCCAGCTATGTACTCGGAAACTCGCAGCCTGAGATTGTGATGAAGGCGCTCACGCAGCTCCTTGTGTCATTGAATGAACGGGTCGATCAGGTTGATCAACGAACTTCGATGAAGCAAGAGTCATCGCTCAAATTCCGCGCTGCTCCACAGGAACCAGCGTATCAACAGAAAATGCAATCAAAGCAATGCGTCTAGTTGCATACATAATGTTCTCATCAATCAGTGATTCCACTACCCCAATTGAGCACTTGATATTGCATATTGTCAGTTTCCCATGATGATGAGTAGTACTCGGGACGAATCCTTACGGACATCCCGCCGAGAACAGTGTGAGGAACGCGGAGACATCGAGAAAGTTGAGGTTCCCGTCGCCGGTGAAGTCGGCTTCGCATTCATCAAGACTCGGATCATCGACACTCCGAACAATCACGCGGAACCCGCCATCGTCACCAGTAGGAAAACCCGGATTCCATCTGGTGTCCCCAGAGGGGCCGATTAAGCCGACCGTCGCACCGCTGTCCGTTGAATCGACCAGGTAATCCGCGGGGTCATCGGGGAGCGAGGTCATCGAGAGGCTGAACTCGCCGCGAGGGGGGGTCACGCCGAGTAAAATGGACCCGCTGGGCGTGTTGAGCTGGATGTTATACTCATCGGTGAAAATGATGTACCTGAAAGTCCCTGTGACGGGAATCGGCGCGGGCGGTTCGCTCAGGTACATCGGTGAGTCGCTCGTGTGTGTTGCGGGATCAACCGCGCGTGCATTGAGCACATCGAAGGAGATAGTGCCTTCTGAGCTGTCTGTAGGACCGGCCGTCGTATCCAAGACAACACTGAAATCGATGTTCGCCGTGAAAGAATCACCGGCGGTAACGACACCAACCACATCCACCCGGATGTAGTTCTGCGCAGAAACAACAGAAGCAGCAAAACCAAGTACGGCAACAGCCGCGAGAACAGTTGAACGAATCAGCATGGCGAGATCTCCCTTAGAGTGACAAACAGAAAATCCCAATATAGCGATACTCTCGCAGAACTCCAAGGGTAATTACGCAGATCTCCCCCAGCCCACCATTGCGGAGGGATGCAAACAACCAAGAGTTGAGCAGACAAGACGAGTCCTTACGGACATCCCGCCGAGAACTGCGCGAGGAACTCGGAGACATCGAAGAAGTTGAAGTTGCCGTCGCTCGCGAAGTCCGCGATGGGGTCCTGCATCCCGAATGCACTGAGAAACGCGGAGACATCGAGGAAGTTCAGGTCACCCTCTCCAGTCAGATCCGGAGCGCATGAGCTTCCCAATGAGAACACATAGACCGATCCACTCCTCGGCCCATTGTCGCTGTCGTCAGGTGTCCCCACGAGGATGGTCTGATCGTTGATTGCGACTGAGTGACCGAACTCCTCCCATGCAACGCCATCGCTCGCGATCAGTTTGTGTGTTTGCAGCCCCGTCGTGAGGTCATACAGGAACACCGATCCTGTAAACGGCCCATTCGTGTTGTCACCGATCGCTCCGATCGCTATGGTGTTCCCGCTGATCGCGAGCGAATAACCAAACCAAAGATCGACTGCGAACACATCGGAGAACAGCTTTCCAACCTGCTGTTGAGTGTTGGAGTCAAACAGGTACACCGAACCCGACGAGGGAACACTCAGATCACCGATCGCTCCGATCGCGATGGTGTTACCTTCGATCGCGACTGAACGACCAAAGAAGTAACCGCTCGCTCCGTCGTTGGGAAGCAGCTTTGCGATCTGCTCACCAGTGGTGGTGTCGAACAGGTACGCCGAACCAGAGTTACTGCCGTTGTCATCGCTCAGGTATGCACAAACCACCGCGATCGTGCCGTCGAGTGCGATGCGATGCCCGAACGAGTCTGTGGGAACGACATCGTTCGCGACGAGTTTGTGGAGTTGAGTGCCTGTTGTTGCATCGAAGACATACGCCGCCCCAGGATTGGGACCACCATTATCATCGTCTCCAACCGATCCGACGAGGACGGTGTCGCCGTCGATCTCGACCTGGAGTCCGAAGTAGCGATCAGCCTCTGCATCATCAGCGACGAGCTTGTGCAGTTGTTGACCAGTTGAAAGGTCGAAGATGTACGCGCTCCCTGAGTTATTGCCGAAGTCATCGGTCCCTCCAGCGCCAACCACAAGCGTGTTGCCGCTGATCGCGACCGACGAACCGAACAGGTCCTCACTCGAAGGGTCATCCGGCGCAAGCTTACCCAGCTGCTGACCAGAGTTAATGTCGAACATATAGACCGCGCCGGATTGAGGACCATTGAAGTCGTCAGCAGGAACACCGACAATCGCGATGTCTCCGCTCAGCAAGACCGATTCCCCAAACCCATCCCACAACTCCGTTTCATCGGGGGTGAACTTGAACTCCTCATTGATGATCGTCTGTCCCATAGCAGGCAGCGCAACAAGCAATGCGCCAAAATGTGCAGCGAGCGTGAACAAGTGCGTGCGAGAGGTGGTCATGATCTGGTGTGCTTTCGGATCGAAGGTGCGGTCACGATATTTATGAAACTTTCCTACTTCTTACACCATACGCAGTTGCGACCACAACGGATGCGTGGCGCATGTATGCGATCTAATCACATTCAGACGCAAACAACCAATAGTTGAGCAGGCACAACGAATCCTCAGTGGCATCCCGCCGAGAACTGCGCGAGTACTCGGAGACATCGAAGAAGTTGAAGTTGCCGTCGTACAAGAAGTCCGCGATGTTGTCGCTTGGATGGAACATCATCCGCTGGATGAGCACACCGGTCAGTCTCCCATGATGATGAGTAGCGCATGAACAAGCGAGTTATACAGGTTATCGTGTGAATCTGGGGAACCTGCACGCTCTGGATGTGCCGCGTCACGATAACTCAAGCGATCAGCATGCCGATTCGTCGCTTTTGGTCGAATCTGTGTCATGCTGCATCTGAAGCTGTAAATACAGAGAAAACAGGAGTACGAGGACGGTTATTGACAACAGTCACTGACAACTGAAGAACAGACGAGGAGTACGTTA